>CATXJW010000016.1 GCA_958370325.1 uncultured Collinsella sp.
ATTTAAGTCTGTCCCCAATGAGTGGTTTCAGTCATTTAAGTCTGTCCCCAATGACTAGGTGCCGCGCTTGACTTCGACCCTACTTCAACGGGTACTATCCTCTATGTCTGTAACGCCATATAGACCGAGGGGATATATCTATGACCGCAACTGCACCCGCAGCACCCGCTAAGGTGTACTTCACCAACCTGCGCACGCATGCTCGCGAGAGCCAGCTCGACAAACTCAAGCGCCTCATCCGTCGCGCCGGTATTGAGCAGATCGACTTTGAGAACAAGTTCGTCGCCATTAAGATTCACTTTGGCGAGCTGGGCAATTTGAGCTTTTTGCGCCCCAACTACGCCCGCGCCGTCGCGGATGTCGTCAAGGAGCTGGGCGGCAAGCCCTTTCTCACCGACTGCAACACGCTCTATGTCGGTAGCCGCAAAAACGCGCTCGAGCACATCGACACCGCCTACCAGAACGGCTTTACCCCGTATGCCACGGGTTGCCAGATCATCATCGCCGATGGCCTCAAGGGTACCGACGAGGCGCTCGTCCCGGTCGAGGGCGGCGAGTACGTGCGCGAGGCCAAGATCGGTCAGGCACTCATGGATGCCGATATCGTGATCAGCCTCACCCACTTTAAGGGCCATGAGCAGGCCGGTTTTGGCGGCGCCATGAAGAACCTGGGCATGGGCGGCGGCAGCCGTGCCGGCAAGATGGAACAGCATGCCGCCGGCAAGCCGAATGTCGCGACCGAGCACTGCGTTGGCTGCCGTGCCTGCGAAAAGATCTGCGCGTATAACGCCATCTCGTTTGACGACACCCGCGAGCGCGAGCTTGCCAACGGTAACACCCGCACGGTTCGCGTGGCTGCCATCGACCACGATCGCTGCGTGGGCTGCGGCCGCTGCATTGCGGCATGCAACCAGGACTGCATCAAGCCCGGCTATGACGCCGCGGCCGATGTGCTCAACTGCAAGATCGCCGAGTACACCAAGGCCGTTGTCGACGGCCGCCCGAGCTTCCATATTTCGCTTGCCATGGATATCAGCCCCAACTGCGATTGCCATCCCGAAAACGACACGCCTATCGTCAACGATATCGGCATGTTCGCGAGCTTCGACCCGGTCGCCATCGACCAGGCCTGCGCCGATGCCGTCATGGCATCCGAGCCGCTGCCCAATACCGAGCTCACCGATAGCGTGGCCAAGATGGAGCACAATCACGAGCATCTGGAGGGCGAGCAGGCCAAGGATCCCTTCTGCATCACGCATCCCGACACCGACTGGCGCACCTGCATCGCGCACGCCGAGAAGATCGGCCTGGGCACGAGCAAGTACGAGCTCATCGAGGTCAAATAGCGCCTAGCTATTGGACAAAACAAGCGCCTTTGTGGCGTAAGTCGAGCAAAAGCCGCCCGCGAGCACAACGCTCGCGGGCGGCTTTTCGGAAGTGCTAGGGAGTCAGATAGACCAGTAAACCGTACTATTTGCCTAAAAATACTCGTCGAGGAAGTCGTCGACCGTATTCCAGTAGAGCTCGGGGTCAACTTGCGCACTCTTGGCGTGGGTGGCGCCATGGATGGTGAGCTTTTGCTTGACCTTGCTGGCGCACGCGTCGTAGTTTTGGTCGAGCATGTCGTACGGCACAAAGGTGTCCTGGTCGCCGTGGATAAACAGCATGGGAACCGTCGCGTGTTTGAGTTGCTCCACACTGCTCGCCTTATGAAAGTCGTAGCCCGCGCGCACGTTGCACACCAAGTTTGCTACATCGAGCAAGGGAAAGCTGGGCAGCCCGAACACGTCCTTGAGCTGCAGAGAAAACTCGTCCCAAACACTCGTATAACCACAGTCCTCGATAATGCATTTCACGTTTGCGGGCAGAGATTCCCCCGCGACGTCCATGGCGGTTGCCGCACCCATCGACTCGCCAAAGACCAGGATGCGCGCCTCGGGGTCAGCCTGAACGATCCGCCCAATCCATGCAACGACATCGAGCCGCTCGGGCCAGCCCATGCCGATATAGTCGCCGCCGGAGCGCTCGTGGGCGCGGGCGGCGGGTGCGAGTACGTTCATGCCGCGGTCGTGGAATCGTTTGACGTATCGGGCCATGCCGATGGGCTCATCGGTGTATCCGTGTAGGCAGATAGCGTAATTGTGCGTGCTCTCTGGGGCGGCAAAATACCAAGCGGCAAGTTCGGTTCCGTCATCTGCGGTGAGGCTGCTGCTCTCGCGGTTCTCTTTAAACCATGCCCGCGCCTCGGTTCCCTCGGCATCCGGCTGCTCACTTTCTTTGTCGTCCTTGCCGTCCTGCATCATCTTCATGGTGTATGGCGCGCGGGGATTCAGCGCGAAGTCAAACAGAAAGTTGCCGGCAAATCCGAGCAGCGCAATGACAACCACCAGTGCAACGATGCCGGCTATCTTGAGCTTTCGATGGTAATGTGCGTTTTGAGCCATGCGGTATTCTCCTATAACATGTTAATACATCAACATTTAAAACAAGCGCATTATGGATGTTCGCCGTTGATGCGTCAACAAGCAAAGAATGGGTAAACAAAGGGTCACGTATGGTGCAAATTTCGCACGTACCCAGACGCTTTGATATAGTGTTGAGAACTCTTTACATTGGAGGATGTAACCGGCATGTCCGATTCGAGCGACAGTTCTAAGCCGCGACCCAAGACTGCGGCCGTTCCACACTACACGGTGGGCGAGGAGATCATGAACTCCGTCACCCATGGTGTCGGCTGCCTGCTGGGTATCGCGGGCCTGGTGCTCCTGATCGTATTCGCTGCCCTGCGCGGCGGAGGCCCGGCCCACATGGCCGCGGCAATTGTCTATGGCGTCAGTATCATCCTCGAATACTTGGCCTCCACGCTCTATCACGCGATTCAGCCCGCTCGCGCCAAGCGCGTGTTTCGCATCATCGACCACAGCTGCATTTACCTGCTCATAGCCGGCAGCTATACCCCGTTTTGCCTCATCACGCTCGCAAACGACGGCGGCCCTGCGCTGTTCTTTGCCGTGTGGGCCATCGCCATCATCGGCATCGCACTCGAGTGCTTTTTGCGCGAGCGTCAGCCGCACTGGGTAAGCGGCCTGGTCTACCTGCTGATGGGCTGGCTCGTCGTCTTTAAGCTGCCCGAGCTCGTGTCGCTGCTCAACCCCGTGGCGCTTGCCCTGCTCGCTGTCGGCGGCGTGTGCTATACCGTGGGCGTGCCGTTCTATATCGCCAAAAACGTGCGCTATCTGCACAGTGTTTTCCACTTGTGGGTGCTCGCCGGCAGCATCTTCCAGTTCATGGCGGTGATCCTCTTCGTAATCTAGCGACCGCGCCCACGGCCCCGCTCGCACGGGCGACCGGCGCAATTGCCCTATCCGTCACCTACGCTTACTACCCAACGTCCCGAATCTTGGAGGTTCGAGAAACTCCCGATGGACATAACCATCTCCCTTATTACCACGCTCGTTCTGACGCTTATCAACGGCTACTTCTCCATGTCCGAGATGGCTCTCACCACGGCTAAGCGCGCCGTGCTGGAGCACGATGCCGAGGAGGGCGATAAGCGCGCCGAGCGCGCCGTCCAGCTCGCCGCCGACTCCGATCAGCTGTTGGCTACCATCCAGGTCGCTATCACGCTCGTGGGATTTGCCTCGTCCGCCGTCGCCTCGACGAGCCTGTCCGACCCGCTTGCCACATGGCTCATGAGCTTTGGCATCGCGCCGCTTTCCGCCATCGCGCGCGGCCTGGCGCCGGTCATCATCACCGTCGCCGTCGCCTTTGTGTCCATCGTGATCGGCGAGCTCGTGCCCAAGCGCATTGGTCTGGCCAATGCCGAGGGCGTATCCAAACAGGTCGTGGGACCGCTCTCCGTGTTCCAAAAGATTGCCCGCCCGCTCGTGTGGCTGACCGGTGCCTGCTCCGACGGCCTGGCCCGCATCCTGCGCATCAAGAGCGCCGATGACCGCCAGAACGTCTCGGAGGAAGAAATCAAGTACATGGTCTCGGAGCAGGACGACCTGCTCGACGAGGAAAAGCGCATGATCCACGAGATCTTCGACCTGGGCGACACCGTTGCCCGCGAGGTCATGGTGCCGCGCGTGGACACCACCATGTGCGAGGACGACGAGACGGTCGCCAGCGTGCTATCCACCATGCGCCAGACCGGCTTTAGCCGCATCCCTGTCTATCACGAGGACCCCGACAACGTCGCGGGCATTGCGCACATCAAGGACCTGATCCAGCCCGCGCTCGACGGCAAGGGCGACCAGCCCATCGCCGGCTTTTTGCGCGACGCCACCTTTGTGCCCGACACCAAGGACATCCTGCCGCTACTGTCCGAGATGCAGACCTCGCACGACCAGATCGTGGTGGTCGTGGACGAGTACGGCGGCACGGCCGGCATCATCACCATCGAGGACATCGTCGAGGAGATCGTCGGCGAGATCGAGGACGAGTTCGACCCCGACAACAAGTACCTCACGCGCCTTTCGCGCCGTGAGTGGCTCGTCGATGGGCGTTTTTCGTGCGATGACGCGATTGAGCTTGGTTGGCCGCTCGAGGAAAGCGATGATTATGAGACTATCGCCGGCTGGATTTTGGAGCTTTGTGACTCGGTGCCCGACATCGGAGAGGTGTTTGAGGTCGCGGGGTACAAGTTCAAGGTACAGTCGATGCGTGGCCAGCGCATCTCGCTCATTCGCGTGATCGCTCCGGCCGAAACCGATAAGAAGGATTCCGAGTCCTCGGCAGAGAAGCCGGCGGCGTCGGGTGCGGGCACTGCGGATCCGCACGATGGCGACGAGTAGGGCAAGGACGAGTAGGGGAGAGTTATGGCAGGCCTGTTCAACATCCTTAAGGTCACCGTCAGCGAGGACAAGATTTGCGCGCACGTGCTGGTGAACCCCGGCATGCCGCTTATGACCTCGGAGGATATCGAGGCCACGGCGCGCGTGTACTACCTGGTGCCGGCGATTGCCAAGCATCTGTGCCTGGGCGATTCGGGTCGCGAGTTCCAGGACTGCATGGGCCAGACCGAGCTTTGCCACCTGCTGGAGCACGTGACGGTCGAGCTCATGAACGAGACCGGTCTCGCTGGCAGCATTTCGTGTGGCCGCACCCGCGTGAGCGAGCACGACGAGCGCGTCTTTGAGGTTGAGCTTTCGTGTCCCGATGATGCGTTGGCCATTGGCGCGCTGTCGTCGGCGACTTTTATGATGGACTGGGCGTACCTGCACGCCGATCAGCCGGCCCCCGACGTGGAAGGCACGGTCGCGGGCCTGCGCAACCTGGTGCTGGGCATGCGCGCCGAGGCCGAGGGCAAGGACCCGCACGAGGCCGTTGCCGCTGCGAACGGCGAGGACGTGGCCGAGGATGCGTCCGAGGACGACGCTCCTGCCGACGCCGGCGCTGAGCCCGTTGCCGAGGCGCCTGCTGAGCCCGAGTCTACGGAGCCCCAAGGCGTCCCGAGCCTTGACGATGAGCCGCAGATGCCAATCGATACCGAGGGCGCGGTCGTCGAGAACCACGGGGCCCCCGCGGCCGTCTTTGGCGGTGCGGCAACGGCTCCGTCCGGCTCGGTGCACGAGGGCAGCCTGCCGCTCGTCGATGGCGCCGGCGAAGACCCGGCCGCCACGGTGGCCATGCCGGTTACGCCTCAGGAGTAGGCTCACTCGCTTATCACCATCATGTACCTGCGCCTTTACCGTACGCAGATGAGCGTGACGGCAAGTGTTGCGCTGCGGGTATAATGGACAGCATTCAAACGGTGGGCATCGAGGTGCCCGCAGGAGAGGAATGATCATGGGAAAGACTTTCAGCTTTGTCTCCGGTGCGCTCTTTGGTGCTGCCGCCGGCGCTATCATCGGCGTTGCTCTGGCCCCGCGCTCGGGTGCCGAGACCCGCGCCATGGCCGCCGATATCGCCAACGATGCCTGGGACAACATGCGTGACACCTACGAGCACAGTGCCGAGGAGGCTCGTGCCGCGGTCAACGACTTTGGTCCGATGGTCGACGCCAAGACCGATGACCTGCGCGCCAAGGTCGACCTGGCCCGCGAGCGCATGGATCAGCTTCGCGAGCAGCTCAACGATGCCATCTCGGGCGGCAACGTGACGCCCGCTGCCGACGTCGTGGTCGAGAACGTCACCGAGGCCGGCACCGAGGCCACGGAGCCCTCGACCGAGGCATAATGCGCGCAGGGGATTTTGTCGGCGTCAAGGTTTACCGCAAACCTGCCGAAGACAAGCGCACCAAAAAGGACGGCACGCCGCGCAGCCCTAAAAAGCTCGGAAAGATTCACTTTCCGGTCTTTACCCCGGGCGGTACGCGCGTGGTCGGCTTTATGGTCCGCCAGTCCGATATCGCGGGCATGATCGAGCGTCCCGATCGATTCGTAGCGCTCGACGCCATTGGTGTCTACGAGGGCGCCATTGCGGTCGATGACGTCAAGGACACGTACGATGCCGCTGCCGCCAAGCGCCTCGACATCAACCTGGACGATTGCATCATCTGGGTCGGTATGGACGTACGCACGGAATCGGGCGACGTCGTGGGCTATTGCTCGGACGTTGAGTTCAAGCCACGCTCGGGCATCGTGCAGGCATTCTATGTGACCGCCGGTGCTGCTTCGAGTGTTTTGGTTGGTGACACGCAGGTGCCGCCGACGATGCTGCGCGGCTACGAGAACGGCGCGATGATTGTCTCGGACGAGGTCAAGGCGCTCGGGTATTCGGGCGGCGCGGCCGCCAAGGCTGCCGAGGCCAGTGTCGTGGTGGGCGATAAGGTCAAGAAGGGCGCCAAGGTGCTCGATGACAAGGGATCGGTCGCCGTGGACAAGGGCAGCCGCGCACTGGGCAAGCAGCTCGGCAAGACGCGCGGTATGTTCAAGGCCTTTAAGGACGAATACCAAAAGGCGAGCGGAGGCTCGTCAAAAGCTACAAAATAGCGACGTACCAAATGATGGGAGGCAAGCCGGAGACCTGTTGCTCCGGCTTGCTGTGTTTATGGGGGAGGGCACATGCGCCAAAACGGATCCAACTTAAACGGGCGTTCGGGCGCGCGTCCGACGGCGCGCCGCGATCTGGGGCAGCTGCCCAGCGGTCAGCGCAAGCGTCACCGTAAGCCCGGCGCGATGTATCTCAACCATAGCCGCGGCTTTAGCGACCGCAGCGCTCGCATCGGCAACAGCCGTACGCCCCGTCGTTCGTCTCGCCTGCCCTATGCGCTCATCGCCGTGGGTTGCGCGCTCGTGCTGTTTATCGCTGCCGTCGTGGGCTACGTCAACCGCAGTGTGGATGTGGAGCTCAACGGCCAGAAGACCGCGGTGCGTGTGGGCTCTACGCTGCAGAATCTCATCGACGACCAGGAGTTGACTGACACCTACGACGCAGGCGACCTGCTGGCCGTCGATGACAGCGTGCTCAAGCGCCATGGGGGCGAAAAGCTGTCGGTGAAGGTCGACGGCAAGCGCGTGAAGCAGGGCAAATGGGATAGCCGCGAACTTGAGGGCGGCGAGAAGGTGACGGTCAAGGATGGCCGTAACACCTACGAGAAGCACGAGGTTCAGGCTACGGTTATCGAGCCCAAGCTCAAGGTCGAGGGCACGGGCGCTATCGAGTATGTGCAGACGTGGGGTGTCCAGGGCCGCTCCGAGGTGTGGGTCGGCGAGCAATCGGGTAAGACGCAGGACCGCGGCGAGGTTGTGCCCGCCACCGATTGCGTCGTTGCGTGCGCGAGCGTGGCGCCCAAGGGCAACGAAAAGTACGTGGCGCTGACGTTTGACGAGGGTCCGAGCGGTGCGACCAAGCAGATTTTGCAGGTACTCAAGGAAAAGGGCGTCACCGCGACGTTCTTCCTGTCGGGCGATGCGGCCGAGGCCTCGCCTGCCACGGCCAAGGCGATTGTCGATGCCGGGTGCGAAATCGGATCCAACAGCTACAGCGACGATTCGCTCAAGGGTCAGGACCGTGAGGCGGTACGCGAGCAGATCACGAAAGGCACCGATGCGATTAAGTCGGCGACCGGCGTGAAGACGATGCTGCTGCGTGCTCCCTACGCTGCCTTTGACGAGCAAAACTGGATTGATGCGATGGACCTGGTCTCCGCCGTGGTCTCGTGGAATATTGACTCGGGCGACTGGCTGCTCAACGGTGCCGACGAGCAGGTCTCGACGGTGCTCGATTCGGTGACGCCGGGCAATATCGTGCTGCTCACCGATAGAGACGAATGCGCCGAGCAGACGCTCGAGGCGCTGCCGCAGATCATCGACGGCCTTGTCGCCGACGGCTACAAGATCGTGACGCTCAGCGACCTGGTTAAGACGGACACGTCGCTGAGCAAAAAGCTCACCTCGCTGACGAAGGTCACCATGCCCAAGGACGCCGTGTTCCCCCAACTTGCCGAGGACGATGACACCACAGAGTAGTCATTGGGTAGTCGTTTAAGAACGTTCCCAATGGCTATGTCACGGATACGTCAGCGTTTGGTATGCCTGCAATGTGCAGCGCATAAATTCGATGCCGCAGGGCGATGCTGATGCTATAGTTACTGCGGTTAATGAGGGTCAAGAGAAAGGTTACAGGTGAAATCCAAACCTCGACCATACAGTCGATGACCCCATGCAGGTGCTTTTTGCGCATGCACGGGGTGTAAGCGTCGAGCGGCGTGCCGCCCGCGCATGCGTATACATATCCAGAAGCCCCCGGACGCCGCACGCGCGGCCGCGTCCGGAGGAATAATGATGGGGAGCACCATTGAATTATCTGAGTGAGATGCTCAAATTGCCGGTCTTGGACGTCGACGGCGAAAAGCTCGGCGTGGTCAACGATTTTGGCATTGCTACCGGCGAAGTTTTTCCGCACGTGACGTCGCTCGCGTTCCGCGGCCCCGGCAAGACGCCGTTTATGATCAGCTGGCGCAAATGGGTCGACCGTATCGATGAGACAGGCGTGTATCTCAATACGTCTGCCACCAACATTCGCTTCTCGTACCTGCAGCCGACCGAGCTCCTGCTGGCGCGCGACGTGCTCAACAAGCAGATCGTCGACACGCAGGGCATGAAGGTCGTGCGCGTCAACGACATCAAGTTTTCCATGTCGGGCGAAAACCAGCTGCGCCTGTTGGGTGCCGAGGTCGGTGCCCGCGGTCTGCTACGCGCCATCAGCCCCGCGCTCGAGCATATCGTCGAAGGCTTTATGAAGCACCTGGGCAAGCCGCTCAGTGAGGACATCATTGCTTGGTCCTACATGGACCTGCTCGACCGCTCGACTAAAAACATCCAACTCTCGGTGTCGCACAAGACGCTCGGCGAGCTGCACCCTGCCGACATCGCCGACATTATCGAGCAGCTCGACCCGCGCCTACGTGCGCAGGTGTTTGCGCAGCTCGATACTGCCCAGGCCGCCGAGGCCATCTCGGAGTTCGATGACGACGAGCTTATGACCGAGATGCTCGAGGGCCTGTCCGACACGGACGCGTCGTCGATGCTGGCCATGATGGACCCGGACGACGCTGCCGACCTGATCGACGAGCTCGATTATGAGAAGGCCGAGAAGCTCCTGCGCCTGATGGGCGTCAAGGAGGAGAAGGCGATTCGTAATCTGCTGGGGTATGAGGACAACACCGCCGGCCGCATCATGACCTCGGAGTTTGTCTCCCTGCCCGCCACGGCAACGGTCGGTGACGCCATCGAGGCGATTCGCGAGCTCGACGAGGACTTCGAGAGCGTCTACTACGTCTATACCGAGGATCCGAGCGGCATGCTGACCGGTGTGCTTTCGCTGCGCACGCTGATCGTAGCCGATCGCGACGCCACGCTGGGTCAGCTGGCCTATCGCGACCTGGTCTACGTGTCGCCCGACGAGGACCAGGAAGACGTGACGGACGAGATGACCAAGTATGACCTGGTCGCCATCCCCGTCTGCGACGAGAACCGCCACATCCTGGGTATCGTAACCTTCGACGACGCCATGGACGTTATCGCCGAGGAGCATCAGGAGGACCTGCAAATCGCCGGTGTCGGCTCGGGTGACAGCGCGTCCGACGACTCGACGAACGTGCTCAGCTGGTTCGTGCATCGCCAGTACTGGGTTGTTGTATGGGGCATCGCATCGTGCATCATGGCGACCGTGCTGGGGACGGCGCTCGGCTCCGCGCATCTGGTGGTGTTCCCCATGTGCGCCATGCCGCTCGTGCTGCTGGCGGCCTCGCGCATGGTGTCGTTCGTCAAGAACTACTTCCTGGAGTATGACGGTCACGACGACGAGCCCAAGCCGTATCTGGGATTCTTCTTCCAGAGCACGGGCATGGGCCTGATTCTGTCACTCGTGACCTACCTGTGCGCCCAGCTGGTGCGCACCGCTGCGTTCCTCGATGCGCCCATGTTTGAGGAGCAGCTCTTTACCGGGTGCTTTAATATCGCTGCCATTATTTGCCTGGTTGGCAACATGAGCGCCGTGATTTACCTGATGGTGCTGTTCTGGCGTGACGAGCATGACCTCAACACGTCGGGCACCGCCATGAACGTTATTGCCGTCATGATCTCGTGTGTGGCGTATTGCATCGCCGCGGTGCTGCTCGCCATGTCAGTCATGGGTTAGGTGGTCGCGTGCAAAATACCAAGCAAAAGTCGGGCACCAAGCAAAAGCTGACCATCGCGGCCATCTTTGGCGCTATGGGTCCCGGTCTGCTGGCGGCGCTTTCGGGCAATGACGCCGGCGGCATTGCAACGTATTCCAGCGCGGGCGCCAGCTATGGCTACAAGATGCTCTGGATGCTTCCCGTCATGACTGTGCTGCTCATCGTGACGCAGGAGACCGCGGCGCGCTGCGGCTGCGTCACGGGTAAGGGCCTGGCATCGCTCATTCGCGAGCGCTTTGGCGTGCGCAAGAGTGTACTTGCTATGGCGGCGCTGTTGATCGCCAACACGGCTGTGACCATTTCGGAGTTTGCAGGCATCGCCAGCGGTCTTGCTCTCTTTGGCGTGCCGGCGAGCATCTCGGTGCCGTTGGTGGCGCTGCTGGTATGGATGCTTACCATGTCGGGTAGTTTCCAGCGCATCGAGAAGATTCTGCTGCTGGTGAGCTGCGTGTTCGTGACCTATATCGTCGCCGCGTTTATGGCTGGCCCCAACTGGGGTGAGGTCGCGGTCGACCTGGTCGTGCCTAACATTCAAAATGACCCCAGCTACGTGTCGCTCGTGGTCGCAACGATCGGTACCACCATCGCGCCGTGGATGATTTTCTTGGCACAGAACAACGTGGTCGATAAGAACGCGGGCGAGGACGACATCGTGCTGCAGCGTATTGATACCGTGAGCGGCTCGATCGCTGCTGATATCATTGCGGGCTTTATTATCATCACGACCGGTGCGGTGCTGTTCCCGGCGGGTATTCAGATTAGCGATGCCGCCGATGCCGCCCGCGCGCTGGAGCCCATCGCGGGCCAGTGGTCTACGGTACTGTTTGCCTCGGGCCTGGTCGCGGCGAGCTTCTTGGCTGCCTGCGTGCTGCCGGGCGTTACGTCGAGCGCTATCTGCGAGGCATTTGGCTGGGAGCGCGGTGCCGACCGCAGCTGGGACGAGGCCCCGGTCTATCGCGGCATCATTACGGCCATCATCGGTATCTCTGCCGTGCTGGTGCTTATGCCCGGTGTCGATCTGTTCCAGATTATGATGACCTCGCAGGTCATCAATGGCGTGCTACTGCCCGTGGTTCTGGTGTTCCAGGTGGTTATCGCCGCCGACCGTCACATTATGGGTGCCAACCGCAACGGCCGCGTGTGGAACGTGCTCACTTGGGCGACTATCGCCGTGATTACGGTGCTGACGGTCGTCATGTTTGTGCTGCAAGCGATGGGCTACAGCGCGTAGCGCCTCTTTTGGGTTTCGAGCGGCCGCTGCCATGGGCCGCGGCCTCTTTTTTGCCCGTTATAGGGGGTTAGTTATATGGTAGTGGACTGAAAATGCCAAATATGAGTACTGCTGCTAAGTGAATATCATTTACATCTAAGAAGATAATGAACATAATCGATAGTATGTTCATCAAAATTAGCTCCAATATGCCCTAAACCAGTCAGGTTGGCTGCTTTAGGGGGTTGTAGGGGTCGCTCAGACGTCATTTTGGGTAGTTTTGCCTGCTACTAAAATGGTAACAGTACTCATATTTGCCCCTTTTTGTCCACGACCTCTTGGAGTCGGCTCGAAAAGAGTGATTTTGGGTTGTTTGCTGCGGATGTGGGGCTTGGAAACAACGCTCGGGGTGGCGAGGCGCCCAGAATTCGGTCGCAAGGAGGGCGTTCCTCGGCTGTGTCAGGAGTGTCCCTGGGTGCCGGCACATAAGGAACGTCCCTAACTGCCGGAGGGGTGCCTGCCGTGGCGGGCACCCCTCCGGATGTGGGAAGTTTGCGCTGCAGGTTACTTGTCGGTGCCCAGCTTGTGCGGCTTGAGAGCGAGCGCATTGACGAGCGCGTCGGTGGCAGACTTGACGGCCGCCGGCTGCGGATCGTTGACGTGATCCTCGGGATGCACGGGCAGGTCCTTCTTGACTGCATCGTGGATCAAGTTGAGGTACTCAGTCACGCCAGTGGTCGACAGGTGCGTGCCATCGCCATCGAACAGGTCGTTGCGATTGGCACTGTATCCGTACCAGTCGATAACGCGCACGTTCTTGTAGCGCGTAGCGGCGTTGGCGATGGCCTGGTTGGTAGAGCCAACCCACGGCTGCGGGCTGCGCGTGTTCACAAACACCACAATACGCTTATCTCCTGCATCGGCCATGATGGCGTCGATCTGGTCGTCGGTTACCAAGCCGTTGGTGCCCAGCGCAAAGACCACGATCTTGCCGGCAAGGTTCTGTTGGAGATAGCCCTCAAATGTCGCGCGGCCTGCATCAAACTGGCGTCCCTTTTCGGCATCGATATGGCTGTGCGGGAACACACCGTCAAAGGAATCAACGGCGCGCAGCGACACGGAGTCACCGATCATCAGCAGGTCGTAGGATCCGTCGGGGAAGCCGTCGTTGTCCTTGTCGGTGTCGTCGGCCGCCTGCTGGTCGGTGGGCGCGGTGTTTTTGGCTTCCTTGTTGAGGACTTCGGCGCCCTCACCGCTCAGTGCGGAGGTCTCCGGCACAAAGATCAGGCCGCCCAGCGCGATAACAAGCACGATACCGCAAGTGGCGCACACGGGAATATGCGCGCGTACCCAGTTGGCGGGCGTGGTGGTGCCGTCGCGGAACTCGGATACGGTGCGCCCAAAGGCGCCCTTTCTAAACGGCGTCTCGATAAAGCGATATGAACATTCGGCTACGGCGACCACCAACAACACCTGCAAAATGTACTGCCACCATGGCGTATCGTTGATGTTGGCGACCGGGTTCATGAGCAACAGTAGCGGATAGTGCCACAGGTAGATGCTGTACGAGCGCTTGCCAACCCACACGAGCGGCTCGGCGGACAGCGCGCGGGCAACCATTCCCTGGGGCTGCACGCAGGCCGCGATGACCATGAGTGTGAGGATGGAGCATAACAGCGTGCCGCCGCGATACTGGAACGCGGTGTAGCCGTTGGTGAGCGCGACCATGGCGGCAAGGCCAACCAGACCCACGACGCCCAGTACATCGATGGATGCAGGTGAGGACCAAAAACGCACGAGCGCGCTCGGCTGAGTCGGGACGGTCTCGGCTGCGCCGTCGGTCGTAGCGTCATGCTTGCTTTCGGCGTTCTTGCCGTGCTTGGCGGCGCCAGCCAGGCGATTGAGCCCCAAACGACGAGCAAGACGTACCGGCGCCAGGTCGCGATCGGGGATAAAGGCCATCCAGGCGCCCAGCAGCAGCGAGAACACGCGGGTGTCGGTGCCGTAGTACACGCGGCTGGGGTCAGCGGCGGGGTTATAGAGCACCATCATGGCGATGGCGGAGACAGCAGCCAGGCCCAGAACCACGCGGCGTGTGTTGGGCTTGCTCATGTGCATGGATACCATAGCGAGTAGCAGCGGGGGCCAAACCAGGTAGAACTGTTCCTCGATGGCGAGCGACCAAAAGTGCGTAAGCGGCGAGGGATCGCCCAGAGCATTGAAGTACGAGACGTTTTGGGCAATTTGCCACCAGTTGTTGAAGAACAGCAGCGACGGCAGGATGTCGGGGCGCATCTTGGTGAGCATCACGTGGTTAAAGATGGTGCACAGCGCGCAGGTCACGAACACTACCGTTACCACGGCGGGGACCAGGCGACGGATGCGGCGAATCCAGAAGCTCTTAAGGTCGATGCGGCCGGTCTTAGCGACTTCGTTGAGCAGCAAGCGCGTGATCAGATAGCCCGAAAGCACAAAGAAGATCGTGACGCCAAGCAGGCCGCCCTGAGCCCACGTGAGGTTGAGGTGATAGAGCACCACCGCGACGACGGCAAGCGTGCGCAGACCGTCGAGCGCGGGGATGTAGCGGGACTTGGGGCGAGCAGGCGTCTGCTCCGCGGCGGGAGTGTTGGCGCGGCCCGCGTTGTTGGCAGAAGCGCGATGGGGGCTCGCGGTGCGTCGCGGCTCGTTGGCACGGCGCTCGCCCTTCACGCGTTCGTGCGGCGCCGGCTCGTTGCCCGTGCGGCGTCGACCGCGCGAGCCCGATTGCGAGAATTGTTCCATAAAACATCATCCAATGACGAGAATAATCAGCACGTATTTATTGTAGCTGCCTGCCCCTGTGAATGCTTGCTGCTGGCGCAAGCTCAAGCGCGCGTCCACATCAAAGTGGACTAAAGTTATAGGGGGTGCGAGAGTGCACAATCGTTGGTCGACGGTGGGCGCAAAGCCTGAAGACGAGGAGGTTTCCATGGCGGATCACAGCATCGTTGCGGTGTTCGGCAGCATGAACATGGACCTTTCGGTGGCGTGCGAGCGCATGCCGCGTGCGGGCGAGACAGTCGGTGGCAGCGGTTTTATCACCAACGCTGGTGGCAAGGGCGCTAACCAGGCCGTCGCTGCTGCGCGCATGGGTGCGCGCACGTGCATGATCGGCGCTGTTGGGCGCGATACCTTTGGCGATGCGCTTGTGGCAGGGCTCCAGGATGCCGGCGTGGGCGTTGAGTTTGTGGCGCGTCGCGATGACGTGGAGACCGGTACCGCGACTATCATTCGCTGTGAGAGCGACAACCGCATCGTGCTGTCGCCGGGCGCCAACCATGCGCTTGCGGGCGAGGACGTTGCCCGCGCACTGAGGCGCTTGGTGGCCGACGAGCTCGACGGCGATGCCAGCGAGATTGCCCCGGCTGCTGGCGGCGTCTTTATCGCCCAGGGCGAATGCGATCTGATGGCAACGGCCGCGGCGCTCTCTTGCGCTCACGAGCTGGGGTTCTATACGATCTTTAACCCGGCGCCCGCCTGCGACCTGCCGGCAGGAGCGTGGCCTGCGGTCGACCTGGTCTGCCCCAACGAGACCGAGTGCCAGGTGCTGACGGGCATTCTGCCCACAGATGATGCGAGCTGCGTCGCCGCGCTCAATGCGCTGCTCGACAAGGGCGCCGGGGCTGCGGTCATCACGCTGGGCGGCGCCGGCTCGGTTACGCTCGGCGATGGCGGTGAGCCGCTGCGCATGCCGGCGCTTTCGAGCGCGGTGGTCGATACGACGGCCGCGGGCGATACGTTTATCGGCGCGTTGGCGGCGGCTCGTCTGGAGGGCCTGCCGCTCTTTGAGTGCATGGCGGCGGGCGCTCGCGCCTCGGCGGTGACGGTGTCGCGCCTGGGCGCTCAGCAATCAATTCCCACGCGTGCGGAAGTCGAGCACAAGTTTGGTTTAGACGGTTTGGATGTAGACGGAGAAGCGGAGTAGAACAATGGCAACCAAGAAGCTGATCCTTGATCTGGATATGGGTGTGGATGATGCGATGGCGCTTGCCTATGCCATCGCGAGCCCCGAGGTGGAGCTCGTCGGCATCACCACGTGCTTTGGCAACGTGCGCGTCGAGCAGTCGGCGCACAACTGCTTGGCGGTGCTCGACCTGTTGGGTCGCCCCGAGGTTCCGGTATACCTGGGCGCCGATCGTCCCATTAAGGCGACCGAACCCTACACGCCGCCGGCGTCCACCACGCTTATCCACGGCAAGAACGGCATCGGCGGCGCAAGCGTGCCCGCCTCGCCGTACGAGCCGGTGGGCGCGACGTTGGCCGATGGCAATGCAGCGGTCGATTACCTGATTGATGCCGCGCGCACCTATGGCCCCGATCTGATCTACGTGGCGACCGGCCCGCTCTCCAACCTGGCACTTGCCTTGGAGCGCGATGCGGCGGCGATGATGTCTATCGGTCGCGTGGTCGTGATGGGCGGTGCGCTTACTGTGCCCGGAAACGTGAGCGCGGGCGCCGAGGCCAACATGGCAAGTGATCCTGAGGCGGCCGATGCCGTGCTGCGTTCGGGCCGCAAGCTCACCATGGTGGGCTTGGATGTGACGCACCGCGTGGTGCTCACGCGTCGCGACGTTGCCGGCTGGACGGGCTCGGGCACCATGGCCGGTTGCGCGTTTGCGAGCATGGTAGAGCACTACATTGGCTCGTACGAGATGAACGCCCCCTACCTGGGCGGCTGCGCGCTGCACGATCCGCTGGCGGTTGCCGTGGCGATTGACCCCACGCTCGTGGGCGCGCTCGGCTGCAACTTGCGCGTCGACCTGCTGGGCGAGTATCGAGGCCGCACCATTTGCGACGAGCACCGCCTGTCCGATCCGGATAAGAGCGCGCTCGTGGCGCTCACCGTGGACGCCCCGCGTTTCCTCGCGGAGTTTAAGGCACGCATGGCCCGCATCCTTGGCTAAACGGTTTCTGCGCCCCGTTCCAGATTGGCTACCGAGTAAATACGCCCGTTGGGGGAATAGTCGCGTCGCTTCGCTTGACAACAGGCTAAACTAGCTATTAAACATTTACTATTCTGTTTAGATTGAATTTGCGGTCGTTTAGTTGTCGAGTCACGGGGCGGTCAGGCCACGATGCTCGACCGCGACCGTTACTAGGGGGAACAATGGCCAAAGCAAGTGTCCGCGAAATCAGCCGCATCACCGGTTTTTCGCCTGCGACCGTGTCCAACGCGCTCAACCGCAAGCGCAGCGTGAGCGAGGAAACCGCCAAGGTCATCCTGGAGTGCGCGCAATCGCTCGGTTATCAGCAGTCGACGCAGCTCGAGAGCATTCAGTTTGTGCTCGCGCGCAAGACAGGCGCCATCCTGGACGAGAGCACCTTTCATCCCGCAGTCATTGAGGGCGTGGAGCGCCAGGCGCGTCGCCACGGCATGAGCACGAGCTTTGTCTCGCTTGATTTTAGCGACTTGGACGCCGTGCGCCCGCAGGTCGAGGGCCTGATTGCCGATCCGTCCGCTGCTATCGTGCTGATGGGTACCGAGCTGGGTGAGGAAGACTACGCCTTGTTTGCCAATGCCGCCGCTCACCTGATCGTGCTCGACGGCTGGAGCGATCGTCAATACTTTGATGCCGTGGTCATTGCCAACACCGATTCGGTACTGCGCGCCGTGGACTACCTTATCGAGAAAGGTCACAAGCAAATCGGCTATCTGGCGGGCGACCTTCGCATCCGCAACTTTAAGGACCGCGAGCGCGGCTATCGCCAAGCGCTTGAGGATGCGGGCCTCGAGGCCAATCCGGCATGGCGCGTCACGCTGGGCACCACGCTCGAGGGCGCTTATCGCGATATGGGCGCGTGGCTCGACAATTCCTCGCGCGAGGATCTGCCAACGGCTTTCTTTGCCGAAAACGACGTGCTCGCCGTTGGTGCCATGCGCGCGCTCAACGAGCACGGCATTCGCGTGCCCGAGGATGTTTCGATCATCGGCTTTGACGACCTGTCGTTGGGCGCTTTCTCCAACCCGCCGCTCACCACGGTTCACGTTCCCAAGCACGAGGTGGGCGAGATCGCGGTGCGCCGCCTGGTGGGCAACATCCGCAATCCCAAGAGCTACACCTGCAAAACGGCCGTGTCGACCTATTTTGTCGAGCGCCAGAGCGTGCGCGAAATCTAGGCGAAGGCGGCATCGTTTGCGTCGCGTCAAAGCACGCTGGGACGGCAAATACAACGCCATTTAAAAGAGGGTCCTTCGGGGCCCTCTTTTTGTTGCCCTTGTATGTTCAGATTGTTTACATACCGTTTAGGCTGATTTCTCTACCGTTTACGAGACTTTCGCGCTAAACTTTTAAACAAAAGAGTAAAACATTTAGTAAACAGAACAAAACGAAACATGCGTCTGTTTACTGAACATGTGATTAGGGGAGGACGTACATGGATAAGATCAAGCTCGGCTTTGTACCCACGCGCCGCAGCATCTTTAGCGCGCCGGACGCGATCAAGTATCGCGGCCTGACGGCTGATCGTCTGCGCGAGATCGGCGTCGACATCGTGGATATCGACGACATCAACGACGAGGGCCTGCTGTTCGACGACAGCCATATCGCGCCTATCGTCGAGAAGTTCCGCGCCGAGGGCGTCGACGGCATCATGCTGTGCCACGCCAACTTTGGTACCGAGTATGTCTGCGCCCGCCTTGCCCGCGAGCTCGGCTTGCCCGTGCTGCTGTGGGGCCCGCGCGACGAGCGCCCCGAGCCCGACGGCACTCGTCTGCGCGACAGCCAGTGCGGTCTGTTCGCGACCGGCAAGGTCCTGCGTCGCTTCCAGGTTCCCTTCACCTACATGACCAACTGCCGTCTGACCGATCCCGAGTTCGAGCGCGGTGTCTGGGACTTTTTGGCCGTGTGCAACGTGGTCAAGACTTTCAAGCACACCCGCATCCTGCAGATGGCCACTCGCCCGTTCGACTTCTGGTCCACCATGTGCAACGAGGGCGAGCTGCTCGAGAAGTTCAACATCCAGCTTTCGCCCATTCCCATGACTGAGCTTGTCCAGGCCGTGCGCGACGCCCAGGCCGACGAGCAGGCCATGGCCGCCATGCTCGCCCACATTAGCGACAGCTTTGAGATCTGCATCCCCGAGGATAAGGTTCCCGCGGTCGCCGGTCTCGCCATCGCCATGAAGCGCTTGGTCGAGAAGTACGGCTGCAACGCCGGCGCCATCCAGTGCTGGAACGCCCTGCAGGACGAGCTGGGCATTATGCCCTGCGCCGCCAATGCCATCCTCAACGAGATGGGTATCCCCATCGTATGCGAGACCGATATTCACGGCGCCATCACCGCGCTGATGGTCGAGGCCGCCGACCTGGGCCGTCACCGCGGCATGTTCGCCGACTGGACCGTGCGTCATCCCGACAACGAGAACGGCGAGCTGCTGCAGCACTGCGGTCCCTGGCCCTGCAGCTGCGCGGCCGTCAAGCCCAAGCTCACCTATCCGCTGGCGTTCGATCATCCCGGCGCGCTGACGGCCGAGGCCAAGCACGGCGACCTCACCCTTGCCCGCTTTGACGGCGACAACGGCGAGTACTCGCTGCTGCTGGGCAACGCCCGCGGCATCGACGGCCCGGCCGGCATGGGCACCTACCTGTGGGTCGAGGTCGAAAACCTCAAGCGCCTCGAGGCCAAGATCGTCGAGGGTCCCTACATCCACCACTGTGTCGCCATCCACGCCAACGTGGTGCCGGTGCTCTACGAGGCGTGCAAGTACATCGGCATTGTCCCCGACCTGTACGATCCCATCGAAGAAGACGTCAAAGCTTACCTGCGAGGAGAGTAGAAATGGCAACTATCGAAGAGCTTGAATCCCTGCGTTGGGACCTTCGCCGCGATTGCGTCGATATCATCATGGCTGGCGCCGGCGGGCACATCGGCGGCGACATGTCGGTCATCGATGCCCTCATGACCCTCTACGCCAACCACCTCAACATTTCTCCCGAGACCGTCGACGATCCCAACCGCGATCGCTTCGTGCTCTCCAAGGGCCACGCCATGGAGGCCTACTACGCGGTGCTCTGCCACGAGGGCTATCTTGACCTCGATGACGTCAAGGCCCGCTTCTCCAAGTTCGGCAGCCCCTACATCGGCCACCCCAACAACAAGCTCAAGGGCATCGAGATGAACTCGGGCTCGCTGGGTCACGGCCTGCCCGTGGCCGTCGGGATGGCGCTTGCCGGCAAGATGGATGGCCGCGACTACCGCGTCTACACCATCATGGGCGACGGCGAGCTTGCCGAGGGCTCGGTCTGGGAGGGCGCCATGAGCGGCGGCAACTACCAGCTCGATAACCTGTGCGCGCTCGTGGACCGCAACCGCCTGCAGATCAGCGGCAGCACCGAGGACGTCATGAAGCAGGATTCGCAGGAGGAGCGCTGGGCCGCCTTCGGTTGGAACGTGCTGTCCATTCCGGGCAACGACGTCCAGGCCATCGACGCCGCGCTGACGCTGGCCGCCGAGACCAAGGGTAAGCCCACGGTCATCATCCTCAACACGGTGAAGGGCTACGGCTCGCCGGTTATGGAGGACAAGGCCGCCTGGCATCATCACCTGCCCAACGATGAGGAATATGCCCAGATCATCGCCGATTTCGCTGCCCATAAGGAGGCCATCAATGGCTAACAAGATCGCCAATCGCAAGGTTATCTGCGACACGCTGCTCGAGGCCGCGAAGACCGATAAGGATATCGTCGTCCTGTGCTCCGATTCCCGCGGTTCCGCATCGCTCACGCCGTTCTTTGATCAGTATCCCCAGCAGTCCGTCGAGGTCGGCATCGCAGAGCAGGACCTGGTGAGCATCGCCGCCGGCATGGCTTCGTGCGGCAAGAAGGCCTGGGCCGCCTCGCCGGCGTCCTTTGTGACCACGCGCTCGTATGAGCAGTGCAAGGTCGACGTCTCGTACTCCAACACCAACGTCAAGCTCATCGGCATCTCGGGCGGCGTGTCCTATGGCGCCCTGGGTATGAGCCACCACTCTGCGCAGGATATCGCCGCTATGAGCGCGATTCCCAACATGCGCGTGTATCTGCCGAGCGACCGCTTCCAGACCGCCGAGCTCGTGCGCGCCCTGGTAGCCGACAACAAGCCGGCCTACATCCGCGTGGGGCGCAACCCGGTCGAGGACGTGTACGCCGAGGGCGAGTGCCCGTTCCAGATGGATCGCGCCACCTGGGTGCGTCGCGGTACCGATGTGACGCTTGTCGCCACCGGTGAGATGGTCCGCCATGCCGTGGACGCCGCCGATTTGCTGGCCGAGCAGGGCATCTCGGCTACGGTACTCGACATGTATTGCGTCAAGCCGCTCGATGCCGAGGCCGTGATCGAGGCCGCCGGCGCCACGCGCGCCGTCGTGACCGTCGAGGAGCACAGCCCCTTCGGCGGCCTGGGTTCCATGGTCGCGCAGGTCGTGGGCGAGCATTGCCCGCGTCCGGTCAAGTGCCTCTCCCTGCCCGACGCGCCGGTCATCACCGGCACGAGCCCCGAGGTCTTTGCGCACTACGGCCTGACGGGTGCCGGAATCGCGCAGACCGTCGCCGAGTTCTTGCCCGCAGAGTAACTGGAATGTGACAAAGGGACCGCCCCTTTGTCACATTCGTTTTGAAAGGGGTGGCCATGGGCCGCTACATCATCGGAATCGATCAATCCACGCAGGGCACCAAGGCGCTGCTGGTGGACGAGGGCGGCCATTTGATTCATCGTGCCGATCGCTCGCATCGCCAGATTGTCAACGAGGCCGGCTGGGTGAGCCATGATCCGGCCGAGATTGCCGCCAATGTGTTGGCCGTGGCGCGCGCCGTGGTGGAGGAGACCGGGGTCGATCCGGCCGACGTCGCCGGCATCGGCATCTCCAACCAGCGCGAGACCACTGTTGCCTGGAGGCGCACGACGGGCGAGCCACTGTGCGACGCCGTGGTGTGGCAGTGCGCCCGCGCCCGTGAGCTGTGCGACGAGCTGGCCGCGCGCGAGGGTGTGGCCGAGCTGGTGCGCGACACGACGGGTCTGGTACTCTCGCCCTACTATCCGGCGGGCAAGATGGCTTGGATTCTCGCGAACGTTCCCACGGCTGCCGAGGCCGCGGCGGCAGGCGAGCTGTGTCTGGGCACCATCGATGCCTGGGTGGTCTGGACGCTCACGGGCGGCGCGGAGTTTCGCTGCGACTGGTCCAATGCCAGCCGCACGCAGCTCTTCGACCTGCGCCGTGGCTGCTGGAGCGAGCCGGTGTGCGAGGCCTTTGGCGTCGATGCAGCCTGCCTGCCGCAGGTGACCGATTCCGATGGCCTGTTCGGCATGACGGACCTGGGCGGCTTTTTGCCGGCGCCCGTGCCCATTCACGGCGTACTCGGCGACAGCCATGCCGCCTTGTTTGCCCAGGGCTGCCATAGCCGCGGCATGGCCAAGGCGACCTATGGCACCGGCAGCTCGGTCATGATGAACGTCGGCGACGAGTTCGTTGCCAGCTCGCACGGGCTTTCGAGCTCGCTTGCGTGGCGTATGGACGGTGTGACCGAGTATGTGCTCGAGGGCAACGTGAGCTACGCCGGCGCCGTCAAGACGTGGCTGCGCGACGACCTGGAGCTCATCAATAACCCCGAGGAAGTTACCGACCTGTGCTACGCCGCCAATCCGGCGAGCCGCGTCTACTTTGTGCCGGCGTTTACCGGTCTGGGCGCGCCGCACTGGGCGAGTGACGCCGAGGGCTGCGTCTTTGGCATGACGCGCACCACGGGTCGCGCGGAGTTCGTGAAGGCCGCCGACGAGTCGATCGCCTATCAGATCTTTGACGTGATCGATGCGATGGTCGAGGATTCGGGCGCGGCGCTGGCCGAACTTCGTGTTGACGGCGGTCCCACGCGCGATGCGTACCTGATGCAGTTTGAGAGCGACTTGGTTGGCTCGCCCATCCGCATCGCGAGCAACGACGAGATGAGCGGCCTGGGTGCGGCCTGGGCCTGCGGCATTGCGCTGGACATGTACACGCGCGATGTCGTCGACGTCTACGGCGCCCGCGGCATCGTGGAGCCGTCGATGCCCGCCGACGAGCGAGCCAAAAAGATCGCCGGCTGGCGCCATGCTGTCGACGCGACTATCGCCTACACTGCCTAGGCGGCTGCGCGGCGCCCAAGGATTTTTCTGGGACGGGGATTAAAAACTCATTGATCCCCGTCCTTGGCAGCTCATTTGGGACGGGGCTTTTTTGACTGGTATGATTGGTGCGACCATTCCAACCAGCTAAAAGAGCCCCGTCCTAAATTGACTATCGAGAGGATCTGCCATGGAGCGTATCGCGAGTTTTTCCGTTGACCATCTGCTGCTTGAGCCCGGCGTGTACGTGAGCCGCATCGACCGCGATCCGGCGACCGGCGCCGCCGTCACCACGTTTGACCTGCGCCTGACCACGCCCAACAAGGAGCCGGTCATGAACACGGCCGAGTGCCACACCATCGAGCACCTGGGCGCGACGTTCCTTCGCAACCATGCCGAGTGGTCGAGCCGCATTGTCTACTTTGGCCCCATGGGCTGCCGCACGGGCTTTTACCTCGTCGTATTTGGCGAAGTGACGAGCAAGGAGATCCTGCCGCTCGTGCGCGAGCTGTTTGAGTTTGTCGCCGACTTTGAGGGCGATGTCCCCGGAGCCGCTCCCGAAGAGTGCGGCAATTACCTGGACCAGAACCTTCCCATGGCTAACTGGCTCGCGCGTCGCTACCTCGACCGCGACCTGGCCGATATCGACGAGAAGCACCTGCGCTATCAGCAGGCATAGGGCCGCCCTCTGCCTCCAAACCGTTCACACGGAGATATCGACCGTTTAACTGTTTAGAAGTGTTTATTCGAGGTCATTAGCACTAGCTCGCTTAAACTAGTTCTCAGAGTGATATTCAGGCAAGGCTCCTGAAGCAGCATCTGTTGACATTGATTGTCGGATTCTGCTTCGGGAGCCTTGTTCTGTTTAGGGGGGGGACACATGGAAATTGTTAAACGAATTAATACCAGCGCTGTCCTCTGCGTCGATGGAAATGGCAGACAGTTGGTTGCATTCGGCCGTGGTCTGGGGTTTAAGAATGTCGGAGATGAGGTCCCTCTTTCGGAGATTCAACGAACGTTTTATAACGTTAGCTCTCGCTACATCGCTCTCGTTGACGAGGTCCCCGACGAGCTTCTCGAGCTTACCTCGGATGTTATTGATATGTCGACAGGTTTGCTGCCTTATGAGGTGAGCCCTAATTTGCCATTTATCCTTGCGGACCATATCGCGTATGCGGTTAAGCGCAAAGAGCAAAATATCGTTGTCCGCATGCCTTTATCGTTTGATGTCCGCCAACAATATCCCGTCGAATTTAAAATCGGCGAGTATGCACTTAGGATAATCAGGAAACGTCTTAACGTTAGGCTTCCAGCTCATGAGGCAGTTGGAATTGCCATGGCGTTTATCAATAACATGGCCGATTCGGACTCATGCGAAGTAGTTAAAGAGTTTAGCGCGGATATCTATGATCGTGTTCTGGAGGAGTCAACCGTTGCTGTTGAAAATCGGCTTGGCATTCAAGTTGATCGGGAAGGTTTCGATTACGCAAGGTTCGCAACCCATCTTCAGTACTTATTCAATAGGTTGAACTCTGGCGAAAGCATCGTGAGCGACAACCGCAAGATGTACCTCTCGCTCAAAAAAGAATATCCGGTGGCATCAATGTGCGCCGATGATATTGCTTCTGTTCTCAGCCGACTGACGGGGCGGGAACTTATAGACGAAGAAAGACTCTACCTCATGATGCACATCAATCGAATTGCATCGAAAACAAGGTAATTAGTTGGCAAAGGCGCGCGCTTTGCTGATGGTTACATATAAAACTCAACATGGGAGAAATGGTATTTATGGCAGATACAACCAAGCTCGCTGCCGAGATTCTCGAGATGGTGGGCGGCGCAGACAACGTTACATTTGTAGCTCACTGCATGACTCGTTTAAGGTTCAACCTTAAGGACGAAAGCATCGTAGACGATGCAAAAGTCAAGGCGATTGATGGCGTGATCGACATTCGCCATTCCGCGGGGCAATATCAGGTGATTGTGGGACCTAAGGTCGATAAGGTCTATGAAATCGTTGCCAAGGAAACCGGGATTGATGCCGGAGATTCCGAGGCAAGCGAAGGAGAGACTAAGGGCTTTCTGGGAAAGCTAATGAAGTTCATCAGCGGCATCATGATGCCCGTTCTTCCTGCCTTGATCGCATGTGGAATGATAAACGCCATCCTTAGTATTCTGACGACGGCGGGTGCTGTTTCCGCCGAGAGCGGAATATACACTCTGCTGTACGGCATGGGAAATGCCTGCATGTATTTCATGCCCGTTCTTGTCGGATCATCTGCTGCTCAGTTCTTTGGAACCGATCGATATATCGGTGCGGTACTCGGCGCAATCCTGGTTTATCCGACTTTCGTTGCTGCGGCCGGAGCGGGCGATGCGCTGGATCTGCTCGGCATGAAGTTCACAATGGTGAGCTATTCCTCCACGGTGTTTCCAGCTATCGTGGCGGCTTGGTTCGCATCCGTTCTTAATAAGTGGCTGCGGGCGGTTCTTCCCGATGTTGTGGCATTTGCGCTCGTCCCGTTCCTGACGGTTGCTGTTGCCGCCCCCGTCACGCTCCTTGTGATCGGTCCCGTTATTCAGCAGGCGAGCTCTTTGCTTGCGTCTGCAGTGCTGGCGGTCTATCAGTTCAGCCCCGTCCTTTGCGGCGTTATTCTCGGGCCGATATTCGGTCTCGTTATGATCCCCCTTGGACTCCATTGGGCCCTGATCGTGCTTTCCATCAACAATATTATGACCGTCGGCTCCGATCCTATCCTTGGACTTCTCTGCTGCAGCATGGGTGTTGTCGGCGCTTGTTTGGCGTTTGCCCTCCGCTCGAAGGACCCGAGTGAAAAGAGTCTTGGGTTCAGCTGTGCCATTACGGGCTTTTTCGGGATTACGGAACCGGCGCTGTACGGCATCATCTTGGAGCACAAGAAGATCATTATCGCTTCCATGGTCGCCGGAGCAATCAGTGCTGTTATTCCGGCGATTTTCAACACCTGTACGTTCGTTATGACGTCGAGCGGCATTTTTAGCTTTCCCGGTTATATGGATCCTTCTGGTGATATGAGCAGCCTCATCGGCGCAATTCTTTGCAATGTCGTCGGTTTAATTCTTAACTTCGTTCTCGTTTACATCCTGTATCGCCCTGATGAAGAGGCAGTAGTGGAGTAGACAATTATTCGGGATGTAAGCTGCCGAAAACCCCGCGGCAGATTGCACGTGGTGGGCTTGCCGTTGATTCACGCGAGCCCACCCTCATTTTTGGAGTGACTAGCTATGACAATTACTGCCGATATGACGTTTGGCGAAATCGCGCTCCTTCCTGAGTTCGCTGGCTTTGGCGAGCACCTTATGCTTTGCCGGCCTTCAACTTGGGAGCGCATGTGGAATAAACCCATTGTGTCTCATATGAATTCTGATGCTAATCCATATGAAACTGCTCGTGTTTTGCGTGGATTGAATCGAATTGTCGAGCTCGTGGATGACGGGAGGCAGGTTGCCTACGATATTTGGGGTGAAGCCGACTGCATCCGTGATCCGACTCGGCGCAATACGAAACTGTTCTTCTTTCCCGGGAGACCTAGGGCTCCCTTTATCATTGCGGTTTCGGGCGGAGGTTATCAGAGCGTTTGTCATCAAGTGGAAGGCTTTCCCGTTGCCCCCGAGCTCAACGATGCGGGCTATAACGTGTTCGTGCTGTCATACAGGGTGAGGGTCGAGCCTTTGATGCCGCGCCCAATCGACGATTTAAATCGAGCCGTCCGTTTTGTCCTGGAGAATTCAGCGAAATTTAATGTCGCAAAAAGTTATGCAGTTATCGGCTTTTCTGCTGGTGCGCATTTAACTGCCGAGTGGGGGACGGACAACAAGGGATTTGCGTCCTACGGATGCGAGGCGCCAAAAGCCTTGGCCCTGTGTTATGCACCGATTGATCTTCATGGCTTTGAGAACGCATCAGACAATAGATTTCTTGATTCGGTGTGCGGCGGGGCTGGTCGCGACTCGCTCGATGATTTCTGTATTAATCAGCATGTGTGGGAGCAGTATCCTCCGACATATCTTTGGCAATGCGCTGACGATGATATTGTATCGCCCGACAATTATGAAAAGATGGTCGATGCTCTGGATGCAGCTGGAGTACACCATGAGGGAGTCATGTATTCAGAAGGGGGGCACGCATTGATGAAGCCCCATGCGCCGGAGACCGACTACTGGTGTATGAGCGTTATTGAGTTTCTTAAAGATTATCTCGACTAGGAAGCTGCATGTCGCTTTTTGAGCGGGTGATTTCGTCATGCAATGTTTTCGGTATTGATCGTGGTCGTGGATGAATGATGTTCTAGAATGTTCATACTGTCACATAAACGAACAGGAGCGAACATGCATATCTACTCTGTATCAGATCCCGAGTTCAAATCCTATGGTCGCGTGTGGGATAACGTGCCGTCCAACCTGACCGCCCCGCTTGTCGAGGCGCTTGCGGCCACGCCCATCCCCGAGGGCAGCAAGTACGTAGCAAGTGCGCCGGAGCTCGAGGGCGTCAAGGATGCCGGCAAACTGGGCTTTCTCATGTTTGGCGGCCGCCCCTTCCAGCTCGGCTGGTGCAACGGCCACAACACGCAGCTCAACTGCCTGGAGTATCACCGCGCCAGCGAGTTTAACCTGGGCGCCCGCGACTTTATCCTGCTCGTGGCGCATCGCTGGGAGATCGAGGATGGCAAGCTCGACACCGCGTGCGTCAAGGCGTTCCGCGTGCCGGCGGGTACGGTCGTCGAAGTCTTCAACACCACGCTCCACTACACGCCGTGCATGGTCGACGACGGCGGCTTCCAGGTAATGGTTGCGTTGCCCGCCGGCACCAATGGTCCGCGCCCCGAGGCCGCAGCCGACATGCCCGCGGTCGGCGACAGCTACTGCTACTGGAAGGCCGACAAGTGGGTCCTCTGCCACGCCGACAGCCCCAAGGCTGCCGAGGGCGGCTACGTGGGCCTCGTCGGCAAGAACCTCGACATCACCTGCGACTAGGGGCTTCCTGTTTGTCTCGATCTGTAACATCTGACGGGCCAAATCGTCTCTTCCTGTTACAGATTGAGATAAACCGCAGAGGGTGCCCGAAAGATCTCGATCTGTAACACCAGGCCCGGTTTTGGCGGTCTACCTGTTACAGATCGAGACAAACCCGCCCAAACCACCACAAAGGTGCCTGTCCCCTTTGTGGTGGTTGGCGGTTTGGGCGGGCAGGTATCAAAAAGTGTCAGACGGGGGCGGCTGCCGGGCGTCTGTGCGCGAAAAGAAGTGTCGACCTGCGCCGTTGCCGTTGAGCGACGTGCTGTTTGCGGGGATACTGAAGCCATGACAAACAGCGTGTGAAAGGATTGATGCATGGCTTTCCGTAAAGACTTCCTGTGGGGCGGCGCGACGGCTGCCAACCAGTGCGAGGGCGCTTACGATGTGGATGGCCGCGGCCTGGCCAACGTGGATGTGGCCCCGCACGGCCCCGAGCGCTTCGCGGTGGTCTCCGGACAGCGCAAGATGCTCGACTTTGAGGACGGCTATTACTACCCCGCGCAGACCGGCATCGATTTCTATCACCATTACAAGGAGGACATCGCCCTCTTTGCCGAGATGGGCTTTAAGACCTTCCGCATGAGCTTGGCCTGGACCCGCATCTTCCCCAATGGCGACGAGACCGAGCCCAACGAGGCCGGCCTGGCCTTCTACGAGGACGTGTTCCGCGAGTGTCAGGCGCACGGCATCGAGCCGCTCGTGACCATCACGCACTTCGACTGCCCGATTCACCTCATCAAGGAGTACGGCGGCTGGCGCAACCGCAAGCTCATCGACTTCTACAAGAACCTCGCGACCACGATCTTCACCCGCTACAAGGGCCTGGTGAAGTACTGGCTCACCTTCAACGAGATCAATATGATCCTGCACCTGCCGTTTATGGGTGCCGGTCTGGTCTTTGAGGAGGGCGAGAGCCGCGAGGAGGCCAAGTTCATCGCTGCGCACAACGAGCTCGTGGCGAGCGCCTGGGCCACCAAGATCGCCCGCGAGATCGACCCCGACGCGATGATCGGCTGCATGCTTGCCGCCGGCACCTACTACCCCTACAGCTGCCGTCCGGGCGACGTACGCGCCGCACAGCTCGATAACCAGCAGAACTACTTCTTTGTGGACGTTCAGAGCCGTGGCTACTATCCGGCGTGGGCACTCAAGAAGTTTGAGCGCGAGGGCATCGACGTGGGGATGACCGACGAGGACAAACAGATCCTTGCCGAGAACACGGTCGACTTTATCAGCTTTAGCTACTACAGCACCCGCTGCTCCGCCGGTGTCGACAACCCCGATGTCGAGAGGACCCAGGGCAACGCCTTCGCCGGTGCCAAGAACCCCTACCTGCAGGAGAGCCAGTGGGGCTGGGCAATCGACCCCATGGGCTTCCGCATCACGCTCAACGACATGTACGACCGCTATCAAAAGCCGCTGTTTGTGGTCGAGAATGGCTTGGGCGCCAAGGACGTTGTCGAAGAGGACGGCTCCATCAACGACGACTACCGCATCGATTACCTGCGCCAGCACATCCAGGCCATGCGTGATGCCGTGACCGAGGACGGCGTGGACCTGATGGGCTACACATCCTGGGGCTGCATCGACCTGGTGAGTGCCTCGACGGGCGAGATGTCCAAGCGCTACGGCTTTATCTACGTCGACCGCGACGACGCGGGCAACGGCACTCTCAAGCGTTCCAAAAAGAAGAGCTTTGACTGGTACAAGAAGGTTATCGAGACGAACGGCGAGGACCTGGCCTAAGGGCACTGAGGCACTCAACCTTGGGGCTCCAACCCTCCTCGCGTACCTAAAGTACGCTTCGTCGGGCTTGTCGCTCCCAATCTTGAGCATCTCAGGCCCTTAGGAGGCGGACCTGACCGCCGCGTTTCGGAAGTCCTGCTTTAAAGCACTCATTGGGGACGTACTTAAATGAGTGCCCGCAGAATGAGAGTGGATAATCTCCCGTTTTTAGCCTGTTTGTGGGCTCAAAGTGGGAGATTATCCACTCTCGTCATTTGCACTCGTTGGGGACGCACTTAAATGAGTGGCAGCTGGCGACGTCCCTCGCCGTCGGCGGATTTTGGGACATGTGGCCCGCTTTTTGGGCCTGCCTGTCGGTACACTAAAGGCACTATGAGTACCCGCGAGCGACATATCGGCCACGCGACCGCCCGATCCGCACCCGTGGCGGATCCCAGGGGCGGCAGGCTCTTCGCCATGCCGCGATTCCTTGTTGGCATAACACATCAGGTGTACCGTCACCGCGTCTTTGCTATCGCCGGCGCCATCACCGTGCTGTTCCTCATGCTTTTGGCAGTCTTGCCGGCGCTGTTTGCCTCCGACCCCAAGCTTTCCAACGCCGTGCCCGCCTATAGCGAGGTGTCCGAAGAGGTCGTGGATGCGCTCGTCCACTCGAGCTCTCTCCCGTTGCTTGTCGCCGCAATTATATTTTCGATCTGGGGTGTATCGGTCTATCTACGCTGTTTGGACTATGTGTTGCGCCGCCGCCTTGTTGCCGTCGCCACCATCTGCGCCCTCTGGATGATTGAGGTCATCCTCAAATACAAGTCGTTCACACCGTTCTATGCCACCGTGCTGTGGTACCTGTACTACGTGCCCATGACGCTCATTCCGCTGCTCTACCAGCTGTGCGGCCTGCGCCTTGCGGGGCTGGAACAACACCGTGCGGGCCGTCGCTATCGCAGCATCCTGTGGGTCGTGGCCATCCTACTTATCGGTTTTGTGCTCACCAACGATTTCCACCGGCAGGTATTCCACTTTGACCGTGCAAGCGACACCTGGAGCAACGATTACACGTACGGCTGGGGTTATTTCGCCGTCCTCGTGTGGACGGCCTTTGACTTCGTGGCCTTTTTTATCCTGGTTGGTCGGTCCTCGTCCTTTCGCATCCAGCGTTTCTCGGGCACGGCGGCGCTCGTACTGCTGGGTGGCGCATTCTTTGCCATCTCGTATGCTCTGCGCGTGCCCTGGGCATGGAGGCTCAACTTTTCGCTCGTCTATTGCGTCTTGTGCGTGGTGGCGATGGAAATCTGTCTCGATTGCGGTGTCATTCCGTCATATCACGACATTGCCGGCATCTTCGATACCTTGCCGCTCGACCTCAAAGTTCTAACGCGCGACCTGCAGGAAGTCTATGCCACGCCGGTGTCGAAGCCAATGCCGGCGGGCGTGTGCGAAGAGCTTCGGGCCCAGGAACACGGGCATGCCCATGCCTTTGCCGTGGCGTCCGATCCCGATGTAATGTATCGCGCCTTTCCACTGCTGGGCGGATCGGCCCTGCTTGCCCAAGACGTGTCGGAGCTCAACGAGCTTAACCGTGAACTGGCACATCGTCGCATGGAGCTGCAGCGCCAAAATGAGCTGCTCACGGCCGACTACGATCTTAAGACGCATCTGGCAGACCAAGAGGCCGAGACCTTGCTAGTCCAAGACGTGGACCAGGCGCTTGCCCGCGCGTTCGAAGAGATGTACGACCTGCTGAGCTCGCTGCCACCGTTGACCGACGAGGCGTCTTCACACGAGCGTTACCGCATGCTGCAGCGCGCCAAGATGCTCGTCGCCTATTGCAAGCGCAAAGGGTCGCTCACGTTGGCGCAGCACGGGGAGAGCGGTTTTGATCGCGACCGCATTCAACTCATTGCCAATGAGCTCGCAAGCGACCTGCGCACCATCGATGTCGATTGCGCTTCGATTATCGCCATACGGCGCCCGATGCACGCCAGTACGGTAAGCGCCCTGTACGACTGCGTGTATGACTTTGCGTTTTTTGCCTACACCACCGACCATCCGGCGCTTATGTATCACTTGGGCGACCATGACCGGTGCAGTGTCGAGCTGCGCGCCACGCTTTTTTCCAACGATGATGAAGATCTTTCGCAGACGCCCGCTGCGCAAGAGCTCGAAAGCGCTCTGCAAGGGCGCAACGTGGCATACCGCCTTGAGGGCGAGCCCGGCCAGCTGCGCATGATCGTCTTGATGCCGAGGGCGGGTGAGTGACGATGCAGATTTCGTTCATCCTTCCCCAAATCGTTGCGCTCGATGTTGTCTTTGCCCTGGCTGCGTGTCTGCAGATGATCCACGTCCCGCTCATCGCATCGCGCCGCTCGTCCTATAACCGTAAGGTGATTTGCGCCTACGAGACGAGCCTTGTGCTTCACCTGATGATTTCGGCGCTCATCTTATTCGCGTCGTCTGGCTCGTATCTGGTGGCGCCGCTTGACGTTTGCGCCAGGGCAATGGGCGGAGTGCTGTGGCTCAATGCCGCGATCTTTGCCTATGGCGTGGTCCTCATGGTGCACTATCGTCGCCCTGTCATGCTGGCCGAGCTGCTGCTTGTTGGCGCCGTGACACCGCCGGTGGTTTTTGCCATGGGCTCGGTGTGGGCCGTTGTCCTTATCGCAGAGGGAGCGTTCTTCCTGTTCCGTTCCGTCGCGGCGCTCTTGATGGACGTCCGTAACCGCCAGGAGGATATCACCGCGTTCTCGACGATCGAAACCATCAACGTGATTCCCGTGGGCATCCTGTATCTGGACTCGAGGGGCCGTCCACTGCTCATGAACCGCTGCATGCGCAAAAACCTGGTGGAGCTTCATATGCCCACCGACCTAGGCGATATGAGCGGTACATGGAACGACCTGCGCAAGCTCAGCATGCAAATGCCCGAAAGCAGCCAGAGCCGCGTGCGCATCAATCTGGACCGCTTTGGTGAGGCGCGCGTTGTGGTCGAGGTTTCTCCCGCCGAGATTCGCTTGTTTGTGCACGATGACGTTATGGTTTCTGGCCGCCTCTTCGAGCGCATTATCGGTTTGGATGTAACAGAGTACGCGCATGCTCACGATCGTTTGGCGCAAGCCAACCACCTGCTTGAGCTCGCGGGTCAAGAGCTCCAGGCCCAGATCGAGGAAGTCAAAAAAGTTGCCGACAATGCGGCCTATCTGCGTATGCGCGCTCGCGTGCACGACGTGATCGGGCAGCGCCTGTCCATCCTCCATCGCTATCTGGAGGAGGGGCGCCTGGATGACGAGTCACTCGAGCAGATCGACCCGCTGCTGCGCTCAATCGCTGCCGATCTGCGCAGCGGGGGCGACACCGAACCGGCAGAGCAACTGGGCGATATCGTCCATGCCTTTGGCCTGGTGAGCGTGCAGATCGATGTGGAGGGCGAGCTGCCAAGCGACGTGCGTGTCGCGGCAGCCTTTTTGCAGATTATCCGCGAAGCCTCGACCAATGCCACCAAGCATGCGCAGGCGCATCGGGTCCATGTGCGCTTGTGGCAGGAGGGGACGGATGCTGACGTCGTCGCGCACATGACGATTTCTAACGACGGGTCCCCGGCCCCCGTATCGTATCGCGAGGGAACGGGTATCCCAGGTATGAGGCATGTCGCGCAAGATCTGGGTGGCAGCCTAGAGGTCCACGCCACCCCGCCCTTTACGCTTACGGTATCCATTCCGCTTAACGCCAACGACACGTCCCAAAGGAGAAACTCATGATCCGCGTGTTAATTGTCGAAGATCAGGCCATCCTGCGCGAGAGCCTGGCGCGCTCCGTTGGCGACCAGCCCGATATGACCGTCGTTGCCGCGATCGCCGATGCCTCCGAGGCCTTGGGTGTCGCGCTCAAGGAGCGCCCGGACATGATACTGATGGACGTGTGCACCGAACACGATTCAAACGGCATCGTGGCGGCGGCACGCATCAAGGAGCAGCTGCCCGAGTGTCGCATCATTATCATGACAGGCATGCCCGAGATCACCTTTGTCGATCAGGCCCGCGAGGCGGGCGTCGATAGCTTTGTGTACAAGAACGTCGGTATCGACGAGCTGTTCGCCGTGATGCGCTCCACGTTGGCTGGTTACTGCACGTTTCCCAAGCCGCCCGAGAGCATTTTTTCGGGCACAGCAGCCCTCGACGATGTCGAGCTATCGATTTTGCGCCTTGCCTGCGAGGGCAAAAGTCGTCGTGAGATCGCGGCCGAGCTGTTTATGAGTGAGGGCACCATCAAGCGCCGCATCTCGGAGATCCTGAGCAAGACCGGCTACGACAACATCATGCGCCTGGCCGTGCATGCGGTGACCGAGGGCAGCATCGTTCCCAACATGGAGCGCCCGTAATCGACGCGCTCACCCGTGTTCCGGCACCGCAAAGATAGGCCGCCCGCTGTTTCGCATCTAAAAACGGCGGGCGGCCTGCTTGTATGGGCGGTGCTGTCGGCATAAAGCGGCGGGGCCGCAGGATCATCTCCTGCGGCCCCGTCTGGTGTGCGCGGATGTGTCCGCCAATCCGCGGCTGTCGTGGTCTACCGCTACGCGATGGTTGCGCTGTAGGAGGCGACGTCCTCGTAGGAATCGGTCAGGTAGGCGTCGATGCCGATGGTCGTGTTGGCTAGGTCGTCAAGGCTGTCAAGCTCGCCGTTCGAGAACGTGAATTCCTCAGTGGCGTTGGTGCCGGGCATCAGGTGAGCCGAGAACCAGGGTTCCTTCATGGTGCCGTTGACGTTGGTCTTGCCGGAAGGAGCGTAGAAGGTCAGGTCCTTGTCGCTCTTGTTGGTGATGTTGACGACAAAGCCGATGTCGCCCCACTCGTCCTTGAACTTCTCGGTGACGGTGATGGTGCACAGATCGTCATCGGCGACGGTGACGGCGGGGGAGATTTCAATCTTCTGGACGTCGTCGTCTTCGACGGCCTCGTCGATCTCTTCTTCCTTCTCGGCCGCTTCGCGATCCTTCTTCACCGTGCCGGACAGATCCTTGTCGGACTTGGTAAAGACAAGATTGCCGTCATCCTCTTCGAGGATGAGCTTGCCGTCCTTGAGCTTCATGTCATGCGACTCGTCTTCGGCGGTGATGGTTACGGTGGTGGCGTCCTTTGCCTCCCATTTAAGGTCGACGACTTCAAGGAACAGGTCGAGGGCACCTGTACCGTCCTCATCGAGAATCAGGACGCAGTGCACACCCCAATCCTCGAGCATCTTCATGTACTCATCGGTCAGTTCTTCGCCCTCCAGGGTTCCACCCGAGAGTTCCCAGCTGCCGACGAAGTTGGCCTTGGGGTCTTTGCCGCCGCCGCTGCAGCCCGTCAGGGCAAAGGCGAGCGCAAGGACGCATGTCAGAAATGCGAGTACGGACTTTTTGAACGTTGTCTTCATGGTGTCCTCCTTTATCGAACGAAACCCATAGAAGCAAATGCGGGGGTGGCGGATCCCCCGCCAATTACCAGATAGAGGGATTAGGGCCTAGGCGTTCCGCAGTTGCTGCAGAATTTACCGCCGTTTTCGCTGCCGCAGTTGGGGCAGAACCACTTTGCCGGTGCCGGGGCGGGTGCGGGACTGCCGCACTCGGAGCAGAACTTGCCGGTGTTGGTGACGCCGCAGCTGCAGGTCCATGTGCCGGCCGCGGGGGCAGCGGCAGGAGCCGGTGCGGGAGCGGGTGCCGGAGCCGGCTGCGGGGCGGCCTGCTGCTGTGCCTGGCCGGCGGCGAACAGCTGGCTGGCGTTCATGCCGCCCATGCCACCTGCCATGCCCATGCCCATAAAGCCTGCCATCGCGCCGTTGGGATTGGCGGCTGCCGCGCGCATTGCGTCGCTCTGGGCGCTGGCAATGTTGGCTGCCGCCATGGTGGGATCGCGCATGACTGCGGCCTTCTGCAGGTCCTTGATCATCTGCTCGTCTTCTTGCGAGGCTGCGATGGAGTTGACGCCAAAGCTCACGATCTCGACACCACGCAGGTCGCGCCAGTCGGCGGAGAGGACCTCGTTGAGCGCGCGGGCGAGCTCGGTGGTGTGGCCGGGGATGGCGCTGTAGCGGATGCCCATCTCCGAGATCTTGGCAAAGGCGGGCTGCAGGGCGGTGAGCAGCTCGGACTTAAGCTGGCTGTCGATCTTGTCGCGCGTGTAGCTATCGGTCACGTTGCCGCATACGTTGGTGTAGAACAGCAGCGGGTTGGTGATGCGGTACGAGTACTCGCCGTTGCAGCGCACGGAGATGTCAACGTCCAGGCCAATGTTGTTATCGACCACGCGGAAGGGCACGGGCGAGGCGGTGCCGTACTTGTTGCCGATGATCTCCTTGGTGTTGATGAAGTAGACGCGCTGGTCCTTGCCCGCGTCGCCGCCAAAGGTAAAGCGGCTGCCGATATTGGCGAAGGTCTCCTTGATGGAATCGCCTAGGTTGCCGCTAAAGACGCTCGGCTCGCTGCCGGTATCGAAGACGAACTCACCGGGCTCCAGTGCGACTTCGATGATCTTGCCGTTTTGCACCACGAGCATGCCCTGGCCGTCGTTGACGGCGATGACGGAGCCGTTGGAGATGACGTTGTCCTCGCCGCGCGTGTTGGAGCTGCGGCCACCGGTGCGTTTGCTGCCCTTGCAGGCCAAGACGTCAGCAGGCATCGATTCGCAGTAGATAAATTCCTTCCACTGGTCGGCCATGACGCCGCCGGCAGCTCCCAATCCAGCTTTCAAGAGTCCCATGGTGATCTTCCTTTCTCGTCAAAGGCCGGGTGGTATTGGTTGGATTGCTTAGTCGTCCTTGTCGTCTTTCATGACAACGGTGGTCTCGGTGTGGCTGAAGGTGTCGTGCTTCTCGGTCAGGTCGAGCTCGCCGCAGTACTCGTCGGCGTGGGTGGCCTCGTTGGCCGTCTTGAGCTGGCCTACCAGTAGCACGTCTCCAATAATCACGATGATCAGCGGCGCGATGATGTTGATGAGGATGCCCTCGATATCAAAGGCGAGGTAATCCGGATCGAAGGCGTTCTCGCCCATAAAGAGAATCTGGGAGAGGACAAATCCGATCACAAAGAACAGCACCGAGGCGATGGCGAGCTTGGGCTTGGAGCAGGGGAGCTCGCCGACCAAGCGGCCGGTCTGGCCGTTCATGGCAAACAGGTAGCTCTTGCCGTTCCACGAGGTGGAGAGCATCCAGACGGGGAACAGGGCGTAGTCGCTGTCTTCCCAGGTGTAGTCGAGCTGCTTGCTTTCGACCGTGGCATCGTCGTATTCGTCGACGACGGTCTCGCGCAGGGCCGAGATCGTGCTCTCCTCCATGCGGCGCTCGGCGCGCGCCTTGCACGTCTCGCAATCCTCATCGTAACGGTTGGCGATGTAGCCGGGCATATAGGCGACCGAGAACGGGCGCAACGCGTCGTAGTCAAACGGCTCGATGGCGTCCATGTGGCCGTCGGGCATCTTGGACGATCCGTCGACGGGCACGCGCTTAAACGAGATATTGCCCTTGCGGTAGGCATCGTAGTGGTCGGTGGTCGTGACGGTGCGGTCGGATTCCTCGGTCACGGTCTCGTTGGTCGCGTCAAAGTACACTTCGCCGTCAACGCGGGCACCGTAGAGCCAAAACGGCACGTAGACACCTTGGACCTCGTCGATGTGGTTGCCGGTGACAAAGCTCTTGGGCAGCAAGATTTTGCCATTGTAGTGTTCCTTGAGTGCGGCCGTGACGTCGTCGCGCCCGAGCTTAAACGGAATCACCAGGTCGGGCGAGAAGTCGCCAGAGAGCTGGCCGGGCGCCACGGCGGAGTTACCGCAGTACGGGCAGGTGGTGACGGCGACGGTGCCGTCGGACACGAGCTCGGCGCCGCACGACGAGCAGATGTAGCCGGCGTTTTGGGCGAGCTCCTGCACCGCGCCGTCGGCAGCAGGTTTGGGAGCTGCGGCTGCGGCATCGGCTTTGGCATCTGCCTTGTCCTGGCGCTCGCGATAGAGGGCCTCGACTTCTTCGACTTCAAAGCGTGAGTCACAGTAGTCGCAGACAAGCTTTTGCTCGGCGCTGGCAAAATGCAGGGGACCACCGCAGGCGGGGCACTGATAGTTAACGCTCTCGAAGGCCATGATCGGTCCTTTCCGTGCCGGAGGCTATGCGCCGATGGCGCCGCCGCAGTATTCGCAGCGCCCACTGGCATCGGGAATGGTGGTGGCTCCGCAGAAGGGGCAGGTCACCGCGGTCTTGGGGGCCTTGGCGGCCACGACGCTGTCGCGCGTCTCCTGGCGCAGCTGCACCAGCGCGTCGCGGACCTCGGTTGCCTGGCGCTTGGCCTCGCGGTATTCGATGGAGCCGCGCTGATCGATGGTGGAGTCGTTTACGCGCAGGTTGATCTCGGTAAAGTACGGCGTGTTGACGTGAATGGTCAGATTAAAGTCGTAATCCAGGTCGTAGCGCGGCGGGTTGTAGCTCTCGCGCTCGCCGTCCTTGGTCTCGCGATAGATTTCGGTGCGATGCTCGTCGATATCCATATCGCAGCCGAGTACCTGCGAGAACTCGATGATGTCGGGATTGGCGTCGCGCCAGCGGCTCTGCGAGGTAATGATCAGCAGGCCCGCGTCCTCGTCGAGCATGATGTTGGTGCGCCCGGCAGAAAGCGTGCGCGTGGGGTTGAACGACGCCAGGCGCTCGGCATTGGCCTCGCGGTAGGCGAGCTGCTCGCGGATATCGTCCGCGGTGCTGGAGCGATAGCCGTGAAAGTAGGGGGAGAGCTTGCCGGCGCACTCTTTGCACAGGTAGCCTTCATTGATTTTTGTCTTACCTAGAAGTCCCAGCTCGGTGCCGCAAATCGCGCACTCTTTCTTCTCGAACATCTTGTCAAAGAAGCCCATGGCTGCCTCCCATCAACTGGTAGCGTGTGTCACTTTTGATGATGGGGGAGTGCGCAGCCTTTCACGATACCCAGACGGCTCAACGAGTCTCCACAACTGGGACACATGGCCCATTTTCCACTCATTGGGGACGTACTTAAATGAGTAGTTTCACTCATTTAAGTACGTCCCCAATGAGTGCCTGCAAAATGAGAGTGGAAAATCTCCCGTTTTTGGCCTGCTTGTGGGCTCAAAGTGGGAAATTATCCACTCTCGTCATTTGGGTGTCCAAAAATCCTCGCTCGTTTGGCGCCTGGGGACACTCTTTGTCGAATGTGGGCGTTGCCCTTGCTACGCCACGGTTACGGCGACCTGGGCGTAGCGGCTGCAGGGGCGCTCGGTGCGCGTTTGCACGGTGAGGGTGAGCACAAAGCGGTCGCCGGGTCGTGCGTCGGCGGGCACGATGAAAGCGGTGCCTACCGTGCATTCTTGCCACAGCGACAGATCCTGGGCGCCTGCATAGCTCGACGGGTCCACGGCGACATCCCAATGCACATCGAAGCCCTTGCCGTCGGGGTCGACGATGGTCGCTGTAAGGTCGACGCGCTCGCCGGCTGTGGCGCTGCGGTCGGCCGTGACCTCGACAACATGTGCCGGATGCGAGCAGATGGCCGGATCATGGGCGCACCATTGCGCGCGGGCGGCAAAGTCTTCCTGATAGGCACGCAGATAGGGATTGAGATTGTCGTCTGCGGGCGTGCCGAGGGCGGCAAAACCGGTGGGCGCGTTCGCATCGGGGTGTCCATCAAGAAACATGCGGCCGAGCAGCGTATCGAAGTCGCGGTCGTCGATACCGCGCAGGCCAAACTGAAGCAGCGGAATATAGGTCATGCTGTCGCCTTCGGCCATAAAATCGCCGCGCTCAAACTGTACCGCGGGCATGCCTTCTAGGCTCCAATCCAGACGGGCATGCTTGCCAAACTGAAAGCGCTCGGGCTCGTTTTCGTAG
>CATXJW010000017.1 GCA_958370325.1 uncultured Collinsella sp.
GACGGGCCAGCTCATCGATCGCCTTAAAGCCGGCGTTGTGGCGGGTCTCGGCATATTCCTCGCCCGGGTTGCCAAGCCCGGCAACCATGCGAATCTTAAGCGGCTGTGCAGCTGCCATGTTCATCCTTTCGTTGATTTGTCGCCTGCTATGGTGAGCGACCCTGTTGCCGCTGTCAAATGGAGGGTAATTGAGGGTGTTTGGGCGCGTTTGGACGGCCGTCGAAATTAGAGGTGGACAGCTAGTTCAGATACGTATAAGTTCTGAAGACTCGAATCGCTCAATTCAATGCCGATACGTTGTTTTGGAGCTTTAGTTAGTCCATATGGCGCTGTTTTGAAGTCTACCCTGCCTTCAAATAGGGCGAATGGTATAGAGATAGCTGCAAAACAGCCTAATTCGATGCGTACATTTATACGTATTTGAACTAACTGCCCAGCCCTGCTCGACGGCGCACGGGTGATTCGCCGTTTAGACCGGCGTGAGGCCGGTTCCGGCCCGCAGAGCGTTGAGCCAAGCGGCCTGACGCTTGCGATAGCCCTTGATACGGTACCGGAATCGGACTCCTGCGAGTCGATGCATCGTTTGGGCGAAGGCTTCGAGTGCAACAAGGTCTTTCATTTGGTCGCGATTGATAACCAGGACGTGGATGCCCATGGCCTTGAGACCATTATTTCGATTGCCATCGTGGATGCGAGCGTTTTGAAGCTCATGCCCAATTCCGTTGTATTCGTTGTCGACTCCGGCTGCCGGGCAATATAGGTCGCAGATGGCATAGGGGATGCCCGAGGACATGTTGACCGCAAGAGTATCGAAGTCGATTCGATGGTTGAGCAGCAGACCTCCCATGGGCAGGCCGCAACATCCGAATCCGCCAAAGCGCATGGGCGCTCCGAGAACGGCAAACATTAGGGATTCGGCTGGGGATGCGGATCCAGCCCGGGCGAGTTTGACTGCCGTGCGAAACGAGGCGTATGAGCTACTTTTGGCGAACCGTGCGACCGCCTCGAGCTCTTCGATGGTCGTGGCGGGCTCGCATTTGTAGTGTGCCTGTTCATAGCGGGTTTCGTTCTGTTGTTCGGCCGCCGACTGGTTGCCCAGGCAATCAAGATCGCTCGTCGCTTCGTAGCCATCGCCCTTGGGCCAGATGTCGTCATGGGCAATGGGGTATGTTGCCCCGGGAGGAAGGGAGTAAGTTCCGACCAGTTCCATGAGAAGCATCAAGGTTTTGGCGACTGATTCATTTTTAGAACAAAGCATGGCTGTCATGGCAGGAGACGTTGCGTAGATGTCGGCCTCGATGTGCATAATTGCACCTTCAGGAAGCGGGGCAGAGAGAATATGCTGAAGAAGTCGCTTGTCGGGGCGTCTGTTGTCTTCGTCTGAAACGAGAAGATCGAGCAGTTCGGAATCATCTTCATTCCAGGCGTCGAGTATCGAAAGTGCGCCAAAGTCTATCGCGTCATTATTGGGAATGCAGCTAGCCAAGGCCTGTGCTTGCTGTTCGCTATCAACGGAGCCCCAGGGTAGGGCAGAGTACGCCCGTCGTGCGCGACGAATTGCGCGGAGGGCGGAGAGATGTGAAATCACGGTCGTCATAGCTATAACGTACTAAGTTGGCGGCAGAATACGACCGCTATACCGTTCTTTTCGCTCAGCGGGGCGCTGCGCGCCATGAACGGCTTGGTGTTATGAAATCGGTGGAATCGGTTGAGGGGATTGCAGGAGATTGAGCTCTGCTGCGCAGTTTGACGATGGCTACTGGACAGTTAGTTCAGATACGTATAAGTCGGCGGGCGTTCGAGGCGTTTCTAAGGGCCTTCGAGAGCGATTTGAGGGTAAATATGCGGCGGCGGTACTCGAAAACGATGAGCTTTGGGCGGCATGGCGTCCGCCGGGGAGCTTAGAAGGCTCCGAACGGCCCTTTGGAGCTTTAAAAAAATACGTATCTGAACTAATTGCCCAGGGAAGGTTGGCGAGGGATAGAAAAAGGGTCGGAAGCGAGCTTCCGACCCTTTAAAAGCATCAAAGATGATGCGATGCGCGGCAGGCTACAGCGCGAAGTCGCCGCCGACGAGCGTGGAGACGGGCTCCTCGTGGTAAACGGCGGAGATGGCCTGAGCGAACTCCTCGGCGACCGAGATAGTCTTGATCTTGCCGCCGACCTCGACGGGGATGGCGTCGGTGACGACGCACTCGACGATGGGGGCGTCGTTCAGACGCTCGATGGCCGGACCGGAGAAGATGCCGTGGGTGGCGCAGACGTAGATGTCGCCAGCGCCCATAGCCTTGAGCTCCTTGACGTTGGCGCACAGGGTGCCAGCGGTGTCGATCATGTCGTCGTTGATGATGCAGGTCTTGCCCTTGATGTCACCGATGATGCCCATGACCTCGGCGGCGTTGTGGCGCGGACGGCCCTTGTGGGCGATGGCCAGGTCGCAGCCGAGCATGTCGGACAGCTTCTTGGCGGCCTTGGCGCGACCCACGTCGGGGGAGACGACGACCAGGTTGTCGGTGTCGAAGTGCATGTCGTTGTAGTACTGGCCAAACAGCGGCAGTGCGGACAGGTGGTTAACCGGGATATCGAAGAAGCCCTGGATCTGGCCCTGGTGCAGGTCGAGGGTGATGATGCGGTTGACGCCGGCGCGCTCGAGCAGGTTGGCGACGAGGCGGGCGGTGATGGGCTCGCGCGGGCCGGCCTTGCGGTCCTGGCGGGCATAGCCGTAGTGGGTGATGACGGCGGTGATGGAGCGGGCGGATGCGCGCTTGGCAGCGTCGGTGGCGATGAGCAGCTCCATGAGCATGTCGTTGACGTTGCCGCCGGCCACGGACTGAATCAGGAAGACGTCGGCGCCGCGGACGGTCTCGTCGTAGCGGGCGTAAATCTCACCATTGGCGAACTGCTTTAGCGTAAGGCCCGAAAGCTCGACCCCAAGGTACTCAGCAATCTTCTGAGCGAGGGGACGGTTGGAGGAACCGGAATACACGCGGATGGACTTGCGCATATTCTCCGACTTCTCGGGATCATTAATCGGCATTACCCTTCTCCTTTAAATCGAATGCCATATAGATGCCTTGTTGCATTGTAACCGCGCGGTGGGGTTTATCGAGTCTTGATAACGTCTTTACCGTCAACGGACACGAACCGACCACTCATCCGGCCGCGCAGGTCAGCATAGAAAAAGGAGCCGTCCCCATGGGAACAGCTCCTTAGATGCTTGGTAAAACGTTATACCTCGTCGTCCTCGTGCAGGCGGCGGCGGTAATCGGCGGCCCAGCCCTCAATATTTACCTGACGGGCGCGGCCCAGACCAAGTGCGTCGGCCGGGACCGGCTCGGTGATGACGGAGCCGGCGGCCACGAGTGCGCCGTCGCCGATCTGGGCGGGCGCGACCATCATGGTGTCGGAGCCAATGAAGGCGTCCTTGCCGATGACGGTCTTGTGCTTGTGCACGCCATCGTAGTTGCAGGTGATGGAGCCCGCGCCCACGTTGACGCCGGAGCCCATGGTGGTGTCGCCGATGTAGGACAGGTGCGGCACCTTGGAGCCCTCGCCGATCGTGGACTTCTTGATCTCCACGTGCGTGCCGGCCTTAGAACCGTCGAGCATGTGGGTACCCGGGCGCAGGTAGGCGCGCGGGCCGCAGTCGACGCCGTTCTCGATGACGGCCTCGATGGCGATGGTCTCATCGATGGTGCAGCCGCTGCCGACGGTGGTGTCGGTGAGGCGGCTGTTGGGACCGAGCTGGCACTCCTCGCCCACGGTGACGTGGCCGATCAGGTGCGTCTGCGGCCACACGACGGTATCGCGGCCGATAACGGCATCGGGGCCGATCCAGGCCTGCGTGGGGTCGATGAAGGTAACGCCCTCGGCCATCCAGTGCTCGTTGATGCGGTCGCGCGCGATGGCGGTGAGCTGTGCGAGCTGGATGCGGCTGTTGACGCCCAGGCCGTCGCGGTAGTCGTCGCAGTGGAAGATGGAGACAGCCTGGCCGTGGCCTTTGAGGATCTCGAGCATGTCGGGCAGGTAGTACTCGGATTGCGCGTTGTCGTTGCCGACCTCGTTAATGTGGGCGGCGAGCTGCGCGCCGTCAAAGGCGTAGCAGCCGGCGTTGCACTCCAGCAGCGTGGCGGCCTGCTCGGGCGTGCAGTCCTTCTGCTCGATGATGCGCTCGATCTGACCATCGGCGCCCAGCTTGATGCGGCCGTAGCCGAAAGGATCGGGCGGGGTCATGGTCATGACGGTGCAGGCGAGCTCGCCGGTAGCGACGGTCTGCGCGAACTTGGCGACGGTGTCGGCGGTGATGAGCGGCAGATCGCCGTTGAGCACGACGACGGGGCCTTGCGTGATGCCGCAGGCCTCGAGCGCGACCTTTACGGCGTGGCCGGTGCCCAGGCGCTCGGTCTGCTCGACGCACTCGACCTTGGTGGCGCTGTTGGCATAGGCGCCGTCGATAAGGGCGCGCATCTCGTCGGCGTGGCTGCCGATGACAACCACGACGCGGCTGCAGCCGGCCTTGATGGTGGCGTCGACGATCCACTGGACCATGGGCTTACCCAGGATCTTGTGCGAAACCTTGCAGTGGTTCGACTTCATGCGGGTGCCCTCGCCGGCGGCGAGGATAATTGCGGTTGCGTCCATGTGATCTCCTGTTACGTTATAGAGACGTGTGTTTGGAAACGATACACGGCGCAATATGATACCGCAGGCATATGACGAGCGCGTAACGATTGGTTTGCGGCGGTTGAGGCTTGCGCCGCCGGCGTGGCGTTTGCACTGCTTGTGTGCGGCGTCGGCGGTGCTGCGGAGCTGTTGTTTGAGCGAGGGGACGGGGGTGCCCGTGGACAACATGCGAGAGGAGTTTGGCGGCGAGCCCGTCGCGGCATTCTCGATGTCGCATCCGGCTGTGCCGGCACTCTATATAGTGCTGACGCTGGGGCTCACTATGTTCTCGATGCAGCCGGTACTGATTGCGCTGTCACTTGCGGGCGGGCTGGCGTACGGGCTTGCGACGCGCGGTGCTGCGCGCACGTTGGGGGCGCTTCGCTGGCAGCTGCCGGTGATTTTGATTATCGCGCTGGTCAATCCGCTGTTTAGCGCCTCGGGCTCGACGGAGCTGTTCCGTATTGGTATGCGCGCGGTGTATCTGGAGAGCATGGTATACGGCCTGTGCATGGGCGGGCTGTTCGTGGCGAGCGTGCTGTGGTTTGAGGCCGCGGCGTCGATGCTCGAATACGACAAGGTGCTCGCGCTGCTGGGTAATGCCGCACCGGTGATTGCGCTCATGATCTCGATGTGCATGAGGCTTATCCCGCAGTTTTTGCGCCGCGGTCGTACGGTGCTGGCGGTGCAGGATGCGATTGATGTGCCGGGCCGCGCGCTGGCCGACCCCGTACGCTCGCGCCTGCGGGCGTCGAGCGTGTTGATGGGCTGGGGCATGGAAGATTCGCTGGAGCGCGCGGACGCGATGCGCTCGCGCGGGTGGGGTGCCGCGACGCGTCGTACGACGTATGCGCGGTATCGGCTGGGGCGCAGCGACGTTGCCGCGCTGGCCGGGCTCGCACTGTTTGGTGCTGCCGCGGTGGCGGTGGCGTGGACCGCGACGACGCAGTATTCGTTTTATCCGCAGCTCTCGGTGCCGGCGCCGTGGCTGGGCTATGTCGTGTACGCTGCCTGGATGGTGCTGCCTTGTGCGTTGCATGCGATTGATGAGAAGAGGTTTGGCTGATGGCTCGGTTTGATAGGAGCTCGGCGGCGGGTGTGGCATATGGCTCGGCCGCGCCGGCGATTGAGGTGCGAGGCCTTAGTTTTGCCTATCCCGGGGCCGAGGCACCGGTGCTCGAGGGACTTGATTGGCGTGTTTCCCAAGGTGCGTTTGCGCTGCTTGTTGGCGGTACCGGGTCGGGCAAATCGACGCTGCTGTCGCTGCTCAAGCCCGAGATCGCTCCGGCGGGTACGCGCTCCGGCGAGCTGCGCGTGCTGGGCGAGCCCGTCGCCGACATGGACGTGCGGGCATCGGCGGAGCGCGTGGGTTATGTGTTCCAGGATCCCGAGAACCAGATCGTGTGCGAAACCGTGTGGCACGAGATGGCGTTTGGCCTGGAAAACTTGGGGCTAGCGCGCGACGAGATGCGCCGTCGCGTAGCTGAGACCAGCTATTTCTTTGGGCTGGAAGATTGGCTTCATCGCGATACTGACACGCTTTCGGGTGGTCGCAAACAGTTGCTGTCGTTGGCGGCCGTTCTGACGCTACGCCCGCGCGTGCTGCTGCTCGACGAGCCCACGTCTCAGCTCGATCCCGTTGCCGAGAAGAATTTTCTGCACGCGCTGTTTCGCGTGAACCGTGAGCTGGGCTGCACGGTTGTTGTGGCGACGCATCAGCCGCGGCCGATGCTCGAGTATGCGACGTGTGCGTACCGGATTGAGGGCGGCCGCGTGCGCAAGGTGGCCGACATTGCCTCCTTGGGGCATCGTGAAGAACTCTTTTCTGGCGAGGTGCCAGGGTGGGGTGGCTCGCGGCGTGCAAAAAACGGAATTTTCAGCACTGTCGGTGACCGGCAGGGCTCTTTGGACCCACGCGCGGACGCTCCGGGTGTGAAAAAGGGACTGAAACCGGACAAATCGGCTGAATTTGAGGAACAACTTCTGCCGCAGGACGGCTCGGAGGTGCCATCGCGTGCCGATGGATGCAGAATATTCCCGAAAATGTACGCTGGGTCGGCTACCACCTTGGCAGGAAGCTGGTTTCGCTACGATCGGGCGTCTGGCTGGGTGCTGCGCGGACTCGATGCGGCGTTTTTGGCTGGCGCGGTGCATGCGATTGTGGGCGGAAACGGCTGCGGCAAGTCGACGATGCTCTCGGTCCTGGCCAAGACCACCACGCTGCAGCGCGGCCGCATGGTGCGCGGAGCGGCCTCGGCGGCGCTGCTGCCTCAGAATCCCAAAGCATTGCTGGTTGCCGAGACGGTTCGCGATGAGCTGTTGGAATGGGCCTCGACCTGCGGATATGACGAGAACTTGGCGCGGGAGCGTGCGGCGCAACTGGGATTGGACGGCCTGGAGACGCGCCACCCCTACGACCTCTCGGGCGGACAGCGCCAGCTGCTCGCGCTGGCAAAGCTGCTGCTGATTGGCCCCGAGCTGCTGCTGCTTGACGAGCCCACGAAGGGCTTGGACCTGGAGGGCCGCCGCATCCTCGCCCGCGCCCTGCGTGACCATGCGAAGGCTGGCGGCACCGTCATCATGGCTACGCACGATTTGGACTTTGCCGAGCAGGTAGCCGATGACATTGCCATGATGTTCGACGGTGAGATTGCCTGCATGGAGCCGCCGGCCGACTTCTTTGCCGACAACGTGTTTTATAGGGCGTAGGTGCATCGACGCCGCCGCGCTTGGGCTTACTGTTTGAGTGCCGTGTACTGCTGAAGGAGCGCCATGAGCCCAACGCGGCTGTTGACCCGCGTCTTTCGAAAGATATTCTCCAGGTGCTTTTTAACGGTGCCAGTGCTGATGGAGAGCTCTTCGGCAATGGCCGCGTTGTCCATGCCCGATAGCACACAGCGGCATACGTCGATTTCGCGCGCCGAGACATCGTAGTCATGGGCGAACACCACCTCGGATGAGCTGCGGTCGGCCCGGACGCGCCATTTGGATAGGCGATTGGTAAGGTGGGGCTCGACCAGCTCCAGAATCTGGACTTCGCGGTCGGTGAAGTCGCCTTCCTCTTTTTTGCGATTGAGATTGAGCGATCCCAAAAAGCCCTCATCGTTAAAGAAACTCACGTTGACGACATGACGGCCGCCAAGGTAGTCCTTCATATAGCTACTCTCGATATCGCCGGGGCTGAGCTGGTCGGATTCGCGCAGCACCGTCGAGCGCGTGAGGTTGCGATGCGCGACGATCATATCCTGTTGCCAGTACTCTTCGGTGTAGCGCTCGAGCATCCCGGCGGGGACGTCGATGCCGAGCGGGTCGAGAAAGACGCGCGTCTTCCATTCCTGCGGGGTGGAAACGAGGTCTTTGGAAAGATCGCTCAGGAAAAACGCTGCCGACTCGTAGGGGATAAGAAAACGCAACTTCTTGAGGATGGTCGACCGGAATTCTCGGTCGTTGTCGATGGAATTAATCGAAAGCACAAGATCGTTTAAGCAGAGCCACTCGGAATCGGACAGAAAGCTCAAGATGACCTCCGATGAAATTGCGTAGGGTTTAAGCTGGCGTTTTAGCTATTTAGCGTAGTGATACTACTCCTTTTTTCGCATGATGATAAGCCGGATGCCGAATGGTTTCGGTGAAGGGTCAATCGCAAAATGTGGGCACCGAAGAGCCAGGGCCCGGCTCTCCAAGCTGTCTGAATACTCGACTAACCAAAGGAGTCATCATGGAAGAGAAGCTTCCTTCATGGCGCTGGGCGATCGTTTCGGTCGTTTGCTTGCTGTGCTTTATGGCTAACTACATGCAGTACCAGGTCTCGGCGCTCGCCGTCGAGGTCATGCCGATGCTCAACATCGATACCGTCGGCTTCTCGATGCTGTTCCTCGTCCCCATGCTTACTGCTGTCTTCTTCTCGATTCCGCTGGGCGCCCTCGGTGACCGCATCGGTTCCAAGAAGGTCGTTGCGGTCTGCACCGCAATTTCGGTTGCCGGCGGCTTCCTCCGCTGCTTTACGCTCGACTCGTTCACGATGCAGATGGTGTCGATGTTCCTGATCGGCATGGGCATCTCGGCGCTCAACGCCAACCTCATCAAGGTACTCGGCACGTGGTTCCGCGAGCAGACCGGCTTTGCCATGGGCTTGTTCTACGCCGCTTCGTGCGTCGCCATCGTCGTCGCCCAGATCTGCGCCGGCATGTTCGGCAGCGTTTTCAACTCCTACATGGTTGCCGCTGTCGCCATGACCATCTCCTGGGTCCTTTGGATCGTACTCGACCGTGACGTGCCCGAGGGTCAGCCGCTTCCCGAGCCCGAGCCCGTGCTCGACTACCTCAAGGTTGCCATCAAGAGCCCCGGCGTGTGGCTGATCTCCATCGGCGTTGGCTTTGGCCTCGCCTCCACCACTGCCTATGCCGGCTTCCTGCCCCAGGCGCTCCAGCTCGGCAAGGGCATCGATGCCGCTACCGCCGGCTTCATGGCCGCCATCGTCACCGTCGGCAGCTTCTTCGGCTGCATCGTGGGACCTGCTTTCTGCGACAAGCTTGGCAAGTTCAAGGGCTTCCTCATCGTCACCACGCTCATCGGCGCTGTCTCGATGTTCGTGACGTGGTACACCCCCGTCGGCTTCCTGCTGTGGGCGATCCTGGTCACCAACGGCTTCTTCACCGCCATCAACGGTCCGATCATGCAGTCCATGCCGGTTCTGCTCCCCGAGATCGGCGACACGTACGCCGGTTCCGCTGGCGGCATCGTTGGCACCATCTCCCTGCTCATGAGCTACTTCCTGCCCATCGGCATCTCCGCTGTCGCCGGCGCCGACTACACCATGAACATGGGCCTCGAGAGCCTCTGCTTCCTGCTTTCCGTGGTGCCGGTCTTCTTCCTGCCCGAGCTCGGCCGCAAGGCTATGCAGGCTGCCGCCGCTAAGGACGGCGAGTAATCATGGAGGCGGTGGTTCCTGCCGACATCGTCATTAAGACGACGGCGCTGTTTACGGCCGAGGAGCTTGAGCCCCATGCGGGATGCGTCGCGGTTCTCGGCAACGAGATCGTCGCCGTGGGCGCACCCGACAAGGTGCAGCCGTTTGTCGGTCCCGATACCGAGGTGATCGATGCGGGCAACAAGCTGGTCATGCCCGGATTCAACGATTCGCACATGCACTTTGCGCTCGGCTCCATCCAGAAAGACGAGGACTTCTGCTGCGATTTGATGTTCTTGCCGAGCGAGCAGGCCTGCGTCGATGCCGTGGCGAAGTTTGCCGCCGAGCACCCCGACAACCCGTGGATCTACGGCCAGGGCTGGTATTCGCCCGCATGGGAGGATCCGACTGATCCCGACTGCCGTAGCCTCGATGCACTCGACATCGATCGCCCGATTGTGCTTTCGGACTTTTCGATGCACGTGGTTTGGTGCAATACCGCCGCGCTCAAAGCGGTCGGCATCGACCGTAACACCCCGACGCCCGAGGGCGGCCTCATCCGCCACTTTGACAACGGCGAGCCCAACGGTTTTCTGTCCGAGCCCCAGGCGACGAACATTCTGCTCGATGTGGTGCTCAACAAGCCGGACCTCGATGCTTCGCTGCTCAAGTCGATGCGCAAGTTTAACAGGCTCGGCATCACTTCGATCGGCGACATGCATCCCCTGGGCGTGACTACGCCCGGCGTGTACGACATTTACGACCGACTGGCAAACGAGGACCTCAGCACGCTGCGCATTAGCTATTACTCTGCGCTCGATGCTCCCATGGCGGAGTCGCAGGCTCTGAGGGCGCGCCATCATGGCGAGCGCGTGCGCATGGCGGGCCTTAAGTACATCCTGGACGGCTGCCCCGAGGCCTATACGGCATACATGCACGAGCCGTATCTCAACGCCCCCATGGGCAAGGGCTTCCGCGGCGAGCCGGCGTGCAACCAAGAGACGCTCGACCGCATGGTGCTCGAGGCCGATAAGAACGGCTTTGACGTTCGCATCCATGCCATTGGCGATGCCTCGGCCACGATGATCATCGATGCCGTCGAGCGCGCCGAGGAGGCGTGCGGTGACAAGGGGACGCGTTTTGCCATCGAGCACACCGACAACCTGCAGTTTGAGGACATTGCGCGTATGAAGCGCCTGGGCATCAACGCCGCGATTCAGCCGCAGCATCCCATTGGAGGCCTTGGGCAGGGCGTGTACGAGGGCTCGCTCGGCGAGAAGCGCATGAGCCATATGTGGCGCTACCGGGAGGAGGCCGACGGCGGAATCCATCTGGGCCTTGGTACCGACTGGCCTGCGGTCATGTCGATCGATCCCATCGACACCGTATATGCCGCGGTGACGCGCAGCGAGTTCGATGGGCATCCGGCGGAAGGCTATTTCCGCGAGAACGCGCTGACGCTTGGCGAGACGCTCCAGGCGCATACGCTCGGCTCCGCCTATGTCGAGGGTTTCGAGCGCCGTCTGGGCAGTCTTGCCGCCGGCAAGCTGGCCGACATCGTTATCCTGTCGGGTAACCCGTTTGAGATGGACCCGATGGCGCTTCGCGAGCTGGAGGTCGAGACGACCATATTCGATGGGCGTATTGTCTATCGCAAGGACGAGGCATAGTTAGGGTGATTGACGTGAGCAAAGGGGCGGTCGAGAAGTACGCGTTGCTGTTTGTGGTGTGCGGCGTCGTGTTTGCCGCCAACTACGCGCAGTACCAGGTGTCGGGGTTGGCGCACATGGTTGTGTCGAGCCTGCGGTTGTCGTCTGCCGAGTTTTCGGCTGTCCTGTTTGCCCCGTTTATTCCTGCCGTGGTGTTTGGTATGCCGGCAGGCGTTTGTGCCGATCGTCGCGGCGTGAAGGCGCTCGTGTTTTTCGCATCGGCGGTTTCTGCGGCCGCGGCGGTCGCGCGCGTCGCGTGTTCCTCGTTTGCGACGCTGTTTGCAGCGAGCATGCTGCTGGGCGCGGCGCCCTGCGTCATCAACGCCATTGCGTTGAAGGTGTTGGGACCTGCTTTTGGCGATGACACCGATCGCGCCATGGGGTGGTTTTATGCGGCGGGCTCCGCCGGCATTGCCTGCTCGCTTGCGACGTCTCCTCTCTTTGCGGCGGCTGGGCAGGCATACGTGCTCGCCGCTGTCTTGTTTGCGGTATTTGGGCTGCTGTGGCTGCTTGTCGCGCCGTCGGCGGACGCCGTGCGTGCAGCAAGCGATGGCGGCGCCGGTGACTCCGTGCCGATGGCGGGCGCTTTTGGAACGGTGGCCAAGATGCCGATAATTTGGCTTGTGGCGGTGCTACTTGGAGTCGCCCTCGCGTCGGCTACGGCGTACTCCGGTTATTTGGTATCGGCGCTCGAGGTTTCGATCGAGCCGCAAACCGCTGGAGTCCTGGCTTCGTTTGTAACCCTCGGATCGATTGTCGGGAGCGTGGTCGGCCCCTATATGCGCGCGCAGTTTAAGGACTACCGTGCATTTATGGCTTTGTCGGCGGTCGCCGGAGGCGTGCTCATGTGGGCTGGGGAAGCCTTTATTTCCACGTCTTCGATAGGGCTGATGTTTGCGATCGGCATCGCGAGCGCCGTTGCCGGGCCCGTCGTCCAGTCGCTGCCGTACATGCTTCCCGGCGTGCGCGATGGCCTTGCGGGAAGCGCCGGCGGTGTGGTGAGTACCGTCTCGCTGGGATTGACGTTTTTGATTCCCGTGGTGCTTTCTTGCTGCATTGGCGAGAGCTACGAAACGCTTCTTTTGGGATGCGCCGTTCTGTTTGGCGCCACGGCGCTGGCATCTCCGCTTCTGCCCTCGCCCGATTCGCTTACGTAGTGCCACGCCCCCGTTTGTTCGATGCCGGTTGGCACAATACTAGGAGTTGATTTACTTGACGTTGAAAAAGAGCACCGTCGTGACGATCCTCAATGGCATCGTCAACCCTCTGCTCATGTGTTCGTTTTTGCCGATTATCGAGGGAAAAGCCGCACTCGATTTTCAAGGCGTCACGGGCTTTTGGGGACAGCTTGCCCTAGCCATTGCCATTGCGCAAATTGTGAGCTTTATGCCGCTCTTTGGTAAAACCGTCGGCATGTGCGTCGAGTTTTTTGGCTTTGAGCCAGGTACTCCCGGCGCGCGTGTCTGCGGAACCGTTGTGGGCGCTACGCTGCTCTTTTGCCTTATCGGACTGTTTGAGATTGCTTTTCAGACGGGCTTTGGCGTGGTCAATGGCATGCCTTATTTTTCGCGCTGGGCACGTCTTGTGACGGGTGGCTGGGCGTTTGTTGTTGTGGGCGGCTTGCTGTTTGACCCCTTTGCCGCGGCGCTTGCCGCTAAGGTGACGGGCGAATAGAGCTTGGTGCCGCTTGTGCAGCGGGTATAACAGACGAATGGCTGTCGGGGCCGACCGGGGGACTGGTCGGCTTCTTTTTTTGCGCGTGCTACCATGTACGGGCATTTGTCTGATGGAGGCTGCCGTTGTCGCGTGCGTTGCAACATATGGAGATCCCGCTGCTCCTGGCGGTGCCGGTGGTGATGGCTGCTGCGCTGCCGGCGGGTATTGAGCACGCGGCGCTTGCCATGCTCGTTGTCGTGGCGTTGGTGCTCGCGCTGTTCTTTGCGGGTTACGAGGCGTCGCGTCCGGGCTTGCGCCAGATTATGCCCACGCTGGTTTTGGCGGCGTTGGCGGCGGCGGGGCGCATCCTGTTCGGGCCCATTCCCGACTTTAAGCCGGTGAGCGCCATCGCCATTATCGCGGGGGCGACGCTCGGCCGACGTAATGGCTTTATGGTCGGTGCGCTGGCGGCGCTGACCAGCAATTTCTTTTTTGGACAGGGTATGTGGACGCCATGGCAGATGTATGCCTGGGGTCTGGTGGGCTATGTTGGCGGCGTGCTGGCGCATGTGGGCGCGTTCGACCGCGCCGACGGCATCGTGCGCATGCCGGCGCTGTTGGCGTATGGCTTTGCCTCGGGTTTGCTCTATGGCGTTGTGATCAACGCGTATGACATCATCGGTTTTGTGCAGCCGCTCACCTGGGCGGGCGCCGTGGCGCGTCTTGCCACGGCAGTGCCGTTCGACATCACACACGGCCTGGCAACCTGCGTGTTTTTGGCTGCCTTGTATAAACCCTGGTGTCGCCGCATCAACCGCGTTGTCGTGAAGTACGGGTTGTAAGGGGAGCGAGGCAGCTAATTTGGGCCGTAGGGCTACGCCCTCCGAACTTGCGGTGGAATAGTTCCTGTTTTCGGCCATATGGCCTCCAATCAGGAACTATTTCACCGCAACTCATATGGGGATGGGAGGATGATCCGTTTTCCTCCGTCCCCAGGGGATCAGTTGGGGTTAGAGCTCTAGCGCGAGGGTGACGGGGCAGTGGTCGCTGCCGAAGATGTCGCCGCGGATGCCGGTGTCGCGTACGTTGTCGGCGATTGCGTCGCTTACCAGGAAGTAGTCGATGCGCCAGCCTGCGTTGTTCTTGCGGGCATTAAAGCGATAGCTCCACCAGCTGTAGACGCCCTCGACGCCGGGGTTTGCCGTGCGCCAGGTATCGGTAAAGCCGGCGTTGAGTAGCTCGGTGAACTTGCCGCGTTCTTCGTCCGAAAAGCCCGCGTTGCCGCGGTTGGACTTGGGGTTCTTAAGGTCGATCTCCTCGTGCGCCACGTTAAAGTCGCCGCAGGTCACGACGGGTTTGCCGGTCTCGCGCTCGAGCGCGTTCAAAAAGCCGCGGTAAGCATCGTCCCAGGCCATGCGCACGTCGATGCGGGCGAGTTCATTTTGGGCGTTGGGCGTATAGACGTCGACAAACCAAAACTTGTCGAACTCGAGCGCGCAGACGCGGCCCTCGGTCGCGGCTTGGGCAACGAGCTCGGCAGCCTCGCCTTCGCCGGCGTAGGACAGCAGCGCATCGGCGTGCAGCACGCGCAGCGGTTCCTGGCGGCTAAAGACCGCGGTGCCCGAATAGCCTTTACGCTCGGCGTAGCTCCAGGTTTGGTGATAGCCGGGCAGGTCAATATCGACCTGGCCTTCTTGCAGCTTGGTCTCTTGCAGCGCCAGGATATCGACGTCGAGTTCTTGCGCGATCTGGATAAAGCTCGGGTCCTTTTTGAGCACGGCGCGCAGGCCGTTGACGTTCCACGAGGCGAAAGTGTAAGTCTGAGGCATGGTGTCCTTTCGACGGGGTTGGCAGGCTTAAGATTAGCGCAACAGGGGCGGGGTGGGCTCCGTGGGCGACGGCGCAATCGCAGCCGCCCCGACCAACATGGACGGAGGACAAACATGACGCAAGCGATAACAGATCCCAAGCAGGCCTCCGCCGCGCTGGCGGAGCTGTTCAATACCCACGAGCGCGTGGTGTTCTTTGGCGGCGCTGGTGTTTCCACGGCGAGCGGCATCCCCGATTTCCGCAGTGTGGACGGCCTGTATCACCAGCAGTTTGCCTACCCGCCCGAGACTATGCTCTCGCATAGCTTTTATGAGGCGCATCCGGCCGAGTTCTTCGACTTTTACCGAACCAAGATGATTGCGCTTAACGCTAAGCCCAACCGCTGCCACACCAAGCTGGCCGAGCTGGAGCGAGCCGGCAAGCTCGACGCCGTGGTGACGCAAAACATCGACGGCTTGCATCAGATGGCGGGCTCGCAGCGCGTGTTTGAGTTGCACGGATCGGTCCATCGCAACATTTGCCAGTCGTGCGGAGCGGTCTATAGCGCCGAGTGGATTTGCTCGCGCGAGCACGAGGACGCCGCGGGCGTGCCCGTGTGCCCCGCGTGCGGTGGTCGCATCAAGCCCGATGTGGTGCTCTACGAAGAGCCGCTCGACGAGCATGTGTTGACCGGTGCTGTTGTCGCCATCGCCGCGGCCGATGCCCTCATTGTAGGCGGGACCTCGCTCGTGGTGTATCCGGCGGCGGGCCTTACACGCTACTTTACCGGCGATACACTGGCCATATGCAACCTTGCCCCCACCGATCAGGATGCAAATGCCGACCTGCTGATTTCTTGCGACATCGCGGCCGCGTTTGCGTTCTAGCCCGCGCGCGCGGATACAATAGAAAGACTGAGTGCAAAGCGACCCCGCCGCCAGCTCCCCAAGCTCGGCGGCGTGGGCATTTTAGGAGGATGTTCATGGCGAACGACAGCAAGACATGGCGGTGCGGAAAGTACGAGCTCAGCTTTGACCGTCCGCGCATCATGGGCGTCCTCAACGTGACGCCCGATTCGTTTAGCGACGGCGGGGAGCACTTCGACCCGGACGCCGCGATCGAGTATGGCCTGGCGATGCTCGACGCCGGTGCCGACATCATCGACGTAGGCGGCGAGTCCACGCGCCCTGGTTTTACCCCGGTCAATCCCGACGAGGAGGCTCGCCGCGTGCTGCCCGTGGTGCGCGCGCTGGCCAAGGAGGGCGCCATCGTCTCGATCGACACGCGTCACGTGGCGGTTGCCAAGGCGGCCGTGCGCTGCGGCGCCTCGATCGTCAACGACGTGACCGGCTTCACCGACCCCAAGATGGTCGAGTTTGTTAAGACGAGCACCTGCGGCGTCATCGTGATGCATGCCGGCGAGGTCGCCGCGCCCGCGCGCACGCACGCAACGGTGCAGCTCGACACCTCGGCAGCGGCGTTTGTTGCCGAGAAGGCGCGCGAAGCGGCTGCCGAGGCCGCGCGCGAGGCCGAGAAGCCGGCTCGCCGCCGTCGCGGCAAGTTGCTGGGCGAGCCTAAGCCGGAGGCCAAGCTTCCGGGTGGCGTGGTGCAGCCTTCGTTGCCGTTTGGTGAACCGGAGCCCACGTCTGAGCCCGCAAGCGAGCAGGAGGCGCCCGCCGCCGAGCAGGCTACTGCCGCCGAGACCGTCGCGCCCGCGCCCGAGGCCGCGCCCGCAGCCACCGAGGCCGCATCGGAGCCCAATGACCACCTGGCCGCCATGATGCGCCGCAGCGCCCGCCGCGAGGAAGCCTACGTGCCCACCTCGCAGCTCCGCCGCTTCACCCTGCCCGATTCGGCGCCCATCATGCGCCGCGTCATGGGCTTTCTGTCCGACCAGGCCCGCGCGCTCATCCACGCCGGCGTGTCGCGCGACCGCATCTGCATCGATCCCGGTCCGGGCTTTGGCAAGACGGCCAACGAGGACATCGTCATCCAGCGCGAGACTGCCAAGATGGCGTCACTGGGCTATCCGCTCATGTGCGCCGTATCGCGCAAGCGCTTTGTGGGCGCCGTCTCGGGCGTGACCGAGGCCGCCGAGCGCGATGCTGCTACGTTTGGCGTGTGCCTGGGTGCCATCCAGGCCGGTGCCAACATCGTGCGCGTGCACGACGCCGCGGGTTTTGCGCAGTTCCTGAACGGCTACTGGGCGGTTGCCAAGCCGCAGCCGCGCCGCGCGTTTGTGGCCGTGGGCTCCAACCTGGGGCATCGCTGTGACAACATCCGCGCCGCACGCGACATGATCGCCGAGATTCCACTCACCTGCGTGTCCAACTCCTCCAAGATCTACGAGAGCGAGCCGGCCTACGAGATGCGCCAGGACGCGTTTGCCAACGCCGTCATCGAGATTAAGACCGAGCTGGCGCCGTTGGTGCTGCTCGACGAGCTCATGAAGATCGAGGCCGAGCTGGGCCGCGACCGTTCCAAAAAGGCCAAGGCCAACGGTCCGCGCACCATCGACCTGGATCTGCTGTGGATGGACGGCGAGACCCACGGCGGCAAAAAGCTGCGCCTGCCGCATCCGCTGATCGGCGAGCGCGACTTTGTGCTGGTGCCGCTCGAGGATCTGATGCACGACCCGGCGCGGTTCTTCCGCTACAACGGCGTCGAGGTCAAGGAGCCCGAGGATCGCGTGGGCCATATCGTGGGCGAATTGGGGCGTATGTAGATGATCGAGATGAATGCTGTTGCCGCCGGCACCGAGCTCGACGCGGCGCGTGACGCGGGCCGCGAGGGCGTGTCCGCGGGCTGGTGCGCGTGGAGCGCGGGCGATGCTTCGCTGACGTTTTCGCTGGTCGTGCGCCCCGATGTGAATATGCACGCCTTCCACGGCCTGCCGTTTGTGGCGGCGATGGGCATGATGGACGCGCTCGTGGGCACGGCGTCGACGCCGGGCCTGGGCCTTGCCGGCAAGGTGGGTATCCAGTGGCCGAGCGATATCGTGTGCGGTGCGCCTGCGTTTGAGACGTCGCTCGCGCGTGTTGCCGTCAACGGTGGTGCCGGTGCCGCGGGTATGTTTGCCGCGGTGACGGTTGATATTGAGCGTGCGGCGCTGGGTGAGCTTGGTGTGGATATGGCAGATGAGGCGCTGATCGAGGCATTGGCCGCCGCCGTGCTGGTCCGCGTGGACACCTGGGCGGTTGCCGCCAACACACCACAGGGCGCTGCCGGCCCGCTGGCTCCGGTGCTGGGCGAGTACTTTGACATGGTGCCACTGCTGGGTCGTCAGGTCGCGGCGGTGTCGCCCAACGGTTTGCCGCTTGCGGTCGGTGTGTTTGCGGGCCTGGACATCTGGGGTCGCGCGACCATCAAGACTGATGCCGGCGAGCAGGAGTTTCCGCCCGAGGCCGTACGGATTCGCGGACTGTAACGCGAGGCGCTCGCGCTCAAAGATAGCGATGACAACAAGACCCTCCTCGGCTGTGCCGGGGAGGGTTTCGCTTGTCTGGTGAATGGGTTGCCAGCGCCCTATTCCTCAAAACTGAAAATCTTTCGATTTTGAGGAATAGAATTAAGCCAGCTCTGCCTTTAACGAGGTATATTCGTTGCAGAGCCTATTCCTCAAAACTGAAAAATTTTCGTTTTTGAGGAATAGCGATAAAAGACCGCAGGGAGGCACCAATGAAACTCATCAATAGAACGTCATATATGGACACGTTGACGAGCCTTATTGGCGTACCGGACATCAAGGTCATAACGGGCATTCGCCGTAGCGGTAAGTCAAAATTGCTCGAGGCCCTCCGCGATTACGTGGAGGCAAATCTGTCCAATTCGAATGTCATCCATATCAATTACAACCTCGACGAGTTCGAGGGCCTGCTCGAATATCATGCCCTGCTCGCCTATGTGAAAGAGCATCGAGTGTCCGACAAGCAAAACTTCCTGCTTATCGACGAGGTTCAGATGTGCGACGGCTTTGAACGCGCGATCAACAGCCTCCATGCATCCGAGCAGTACGACATCTTCATCACCGGATCGAACGCCTTTTTGCTGTCGAGTGATCTGTCGACGCTCTTTACGGGGCGCACGTTCGAGATCGAGGTTTTCCCATTCTCGTTTGAGGAGTATCGCTTCTATAGTGACGAGGGCGAGGTCGATCGCGACTTCGATGAGTACGCGAGAACCGGCGGTATGTCCGGCTCTTACCCTTATCCACTGCAGGAGCAGCGCTACCAATATCTCTCCAATGTCTTCAAAACGCTCATCGTGAGGGATATCGTGCAGCGGCATAACGTGAGAAACGAATCGGCACTGCTGCGCATTGCCGATTACATGATGGACAACGTCTCCAACATAACGTCGGCACGCAACATTACAGATGTTTTGAATGCGGATGGGCTAAAGATTACGAACAAGACGGTCGGCACGTACATGGGGTACCTGTGCGATGCGTTTGCCTTCTATAAAGTTCGTCGGTACGACATTCGCGGCAAAAAATACCTTAAGAGCGGCGAGAAGTATTACCTGGCAGACCACGCGTTCAAATACGCACTGCTTGGTACACGTGATATGGATTGGGGACGCGTATACGAGAACATGGTGGCCATCGAGCTGCTGCGCCGCGGATACGAGGTATACGTCGGTGTGCTCTATAAAAAGGAAGTAGACTTTGTAGCAATCAAGCGAAGCGAGAAGCTCTACATTCAGGTGAGCGACGACATCAGCTCGGATAAGACGTTTGAACGCGAGATTTCGCCACTGCTGAGCATTGGCGATGCGTATCCCAAGATGATTCTTGCCCGCACGCATCACGAGGCCACGGATCGCGATGGGGTGCAGATCGTGGACCTGGCGAGGTGGTTGTGCGGCGAGGCTTAGCAAAAAAATCCTATTCCTCAAAACTGAAAAATTTTCGATTTTGAGGAATAGGATTGGCGGCTGGTTGCTGCGAGCTGGCGCGCACGACTTGGCGCCCGTTCTACCTCAGCTTCTGCATGCGGCGGTAGATTTCGCAGATGCCTTTGATGGTGAGTTGGCCGTCGACTATGTCGAAGGCGTCGGTCGAATCGGCGACGATGCTGGCGAGGCCGCCCGTGGCGATAACGGTGGCGTCCTCGCGCCCCAGCTCGCGCTTCATGCGCGCGACCAGGCCCTCGGCCATGGCGGCGGCGCCCGTTACGGCGCCGACCTTGATGCACTCCTCGGTATCGCGGCCGATGGCATGCTCAGGCGCCTCGAGCGGAACGCTGGCGAGCTTGGCGGCTCGGGCGGCGAGCGCGTCCATCGAAATGCGGATGCCCGGCGCAATCGCTCCGCCAATGTAATAGCCGTCCTCGTCGATGACATCGATGTTGGTTGCGGTGCCAAAGTCCACCACGATCGCCGGGGCGCCGTAGAATGTCTCGGCCGCGACGGCGTTGGCGATGCGGTCGGCACCAACGGCCTGGGGGCGCGCCGCCCGCAGCTTGGTCACGGCCGCCGTCTGCGGCCCAATGACGATGGCGTCTGCCGCGATGCGGTTGGCCACGGCGTGCCACTCGCGCGAAAGCTGTGGCACCACGCCGGCAAAGGCGATCGCATCGACCGCATCGAGCGAAAGGTCGTACATCTTAAAGAAGCCCATCAGGCGCACGTGGATCTCGTCGGCGGTATAGGAGCGGTCGGTGGGCATGCGCCACGACTGCACCAGCTCGTCTCCGTCAAACAGGCCCATGGCCGTCTGCGTGTTTCCCATATCGATAGCGAGCAGCATGTCTACTCCCGGTGTCGGCATAAAAGGACGCGCACCATTGTATACGTGCCGTCGACGGCGCGCGGCTGCGATTCGTTTACGGTGATAGGGGCTGAGGGGTTTAAATATGAAGGAATTATGCTCTACGAGATTTTCCTTGCCGTTTACCGAACTCCCACGTAATATTCTTTCTTGCGCACATGAGGCGCCCAGACATTGCGGGGTGGAGCAGTCTGGTAGCTCGCCGGGCTCATAACCCGGAGGTCGTAGGTTCAAATCCTGCCCCCGCGACCAAAATTTCAGCCCTGAACTGGTAAAACGGTTCAGGGCTTTTTCGTTGCCTTGGGGCAAAAATGCCCAAAGTAATCTGTATGGTAATATGTATGAGCGAAAAAAAGCCTTAGGCCCTGCGTTTCGCCAGGCTATCTCTGAGCGCTCGGAGCACCTCAACCGCAACGGGCAACTCGTCAATCTCGAACGAATCAAGAATCTCTTGTACCTCGGCGGAAAGCTTTGCCTTGTCGGGTTTTGGGGCGTCACTGAGCAAAGCGTCGGTGCCTACCGACAGCTCCTCTGCAATCTTTGCGAGCACGGGCAGGCTCAGCTTGGTGTTGCCCGTTTCGATGTGGCTCATGTGCGTTACCGATATTCCAACTTTTTGCGCGAGCGCCTCCTGCGACAGCCCGCAGGCTTTGCGGTAGCGCCTGATGCGCTGTCCTATGTCGAAGTATTTCATTTTAACCGCCCGTCAAAATCAAGTTGCCTTGAATCGTATGGGCGATTAGCCTCAAATATAATAAACTGGAAAGGCTGTATTTCATGCATGCAGTTAATGTTTGAGACCTCATTCTTACGAACGAGGCGAGAGCGTTAGTGAGTCAAAAAAACAGGAGGTAATGCGATGACGCCAATGAACGAGCAGGAAAACCTGCTATCGGGTATCACAATCGCTCATAACCTGATGCACCGCGTGGTCAGTCTTCAGCAACGCATCAACCAGCTCACCACTCAGTTTGCCGCCAAGACGGAAAAGAAGACTAAAAGGCACCCTGTTCTCTATGCAATCGGGGGCTTCCTTATCGCGTTCACGCTTATCACGAGCACGCCACTTAAGGTAATAACGTATCTCCCCACCCTTCCGTTCTTCTCGATGGGAGGCCCGGAGCTTCAATTGCAGGTTTGGAATATCGTGAACCTCATCGTCTCAGCTATCATCGGTGCGATTCTATACAAGGTCATAGCGAAGACGGCGGACAAAAGCCGCTCCCAGAAAAATGCCGCGATTGACCAAAGCAACCAACAAGTTGAAGCCAACAACCAGGCCCTGGCCCAGAGCATCGAGCAAACCAAGCAGGAGATTTTCGCCGTACAGCAGCAATGGGCTTCGCAGGTCGCCCCGTGGTACCCCATGGATTACGACAGCATCGAAGCCGTGGATTTCTTCCTTGCTGCCGTGCGCAACCATCGCGCCACCACCGTGCAGGAGATGGTCAACCTCTACGAGACCGAGATGCACCAGCGCCGCATGGAAGCGGGCCAGCAGCAGATTCTCAACCAGCAGCGCATCGGCAACATGCTGCAAATAGGCAACCTGTTCATGCAGGGGCAGATTCTCAATCAGGCTCAGCAGATTAACGCGAACACCGCCAGTGCGAGCGGCAACCTCGACTGGATGGCTCGCGCGATGGGAAAGCGCTAAGTAATGACGCGGTTGACATAACGAGGCAACTCGAAACCACCATGAAAGAAAAGGGGATGGATAATGAACGGATTATCCCAGTGGGCGCGCTCGCATAAGCCCCAAGTCGCAGCGATAGCCGCTGCGATCGTTGTTGCGATCGTTGTTGCGATAGCCGTGGCAAGTGGAGCGTTCGCAACGTCCGAGCAACAACCAGAACAGCAGGAGTCAAGAACTGTCGATGTGGCCCTCAACGTCACGGCCGACCACGGCTGGGACGAGAACTCCACGCCCGCCATCGCCCATATCGAGGGCAACGACGTGGACTTCTACCACGCGGTGACCCCCGATGCCGAGGGCAACAAGGGCACTTCCACGGTCGAACTCGCCGAGGGCGACTACACCGTGAGCTTCGTCAGCCCCGTCAACTCCGACGGTTCCGCATTCGACATCTACGACACGGGCGCTCCCGTCGACATCACCGTCGACGCCGACGCGAAGACCGCACCTGCCGTCAACTGCCCTATGGCGCAGATTCCCGCCGACAAGGTCACCGACGAGATGCTCGCGAACATCGTCGACAAGACCAAGGACGCCATCAAGAAGGGTGACGAGACCTTGAAGGGTAACGCGGGCACTGACATCCTCGACAAGCTCGACGGCAACGTCGCCAAGAACCCGAATGCGAGCGACAAGACCAAGCAGGAGGCGACTGACGCCGACAAGGACGTCGATGTCAACGACAAGCCCGCACAGACGACCCCGTCTGCCAAGAATGACAACGCCAAGGCTGATAACGGCAACTCTGGTTCCCAGTCTTCCAACACTGGTTCTTCGAACTCTGGCAATTCTGATTCGACTTCCAGCCAGCCTTCCAAGCCTGCCCATACGCACACTTGGGTGAACCATACGGCTACCCGCAACGTCTGGGTGAGCAACTGGGTCGACGTGCCCGACTACGGCACTCAGCAGGTCGTCGTGGGCAACACTTACGTCTTCTCTGACGGCTATTCCACTACAGATATCAACGCCGCCAAGGCTCACGCCCGCGAGTTGATTATGGCTGGCAAGGACTCTGGCTATCAGACAAAGCCCGTCTACGAGAATCAGACGGTTCAGACTGGTTCCCACAAGGAAGACCACGGTTACAACAAGACCGAAACCTACGTGGACTACGTGTATTGCAGTTCGTGTGGTGCTCGTCAGTAGCACCGCTCCCGCACAGCGGGATGCGAGTGCTCGTCAGTAACGACGAGACCATCACGGCACGTACTGTGTTCGGGCATAGCCCTCACAGACCCGCGCGCTCCCTCCGGTCGCGCGCAGGTGTCCGTTTCCCGAACAAGGGGAGCATCCGCATAACGGGTGCTCCCCTTTATTTTTTGCCCAGACGCTCGAATACCGCGAAACAGGATCAGCAACAGCGCACCGACCTTTGAAGGGCTTTTCGAGGTCTTTCGGTGGGCTGTTCTGAGACCTTTTCGCGCCCCTGCCCGAACAAAGCCCCTGCGGAGGTCTTTCGGAGGTCTTTCGCTGGGCTTTGGGTGGGCATGCGTGAAAGACGCCTGCGGCGTCGGGTGCCTCTGAAACGGAGATAAGGAGGTACACGATGGACAAGGAGCGTCTTGAACCCAACGGCCCCCAGGAGGAGGCCATGTGGAGGGCGCAGGTGCTCAGGCGCACCGCCCGCATCTGCTCGGCGAAGGCCAAGGAGCTTGAGCGCATGGCGAAGGTGGACGGCAACGCCCCCATGCGCGACAGCGGCACCCTGAAGGACGTGCTCAAGCGCATCGACAACGTGATGGAGTGGCGGTTCGTGAACGCTCTGGGCGAGGTCGTCCTCGACGGGGACATCCTCGCGGAGAGCATCGACTGCGAGGCCCTGCGCACCATGCGCTACTGCGTGGCGGAATACCTCAAGCGAATCGAGGAGCGGGAAGCGGAGGGGAAGGGCGATGAGTGACTACGGCATCAAGACCTACGCCGACCTCGCCGAGACGTGCGGGAACATGGTGCTCGCAAACGAGATGGCAAAGCGCCCGCTTGAGCTTGTGAGCGGGGACTGGGCGCCGTGGGAGGAGATTTTCCAGTGGTACATCATACAGGACCCGTCGTTTGTCATGGAGCACACGGGCGAGCCGGTGTTCTACGACGAGGAGCTTGACCTGTACGTCCTTGGGGTAAATCATCTGGGCACAGCTTGGCGGCTCGTGCCCGCTCCGAAAATCTACGACTGAAAAGACGCCGAAGGGCGCAGTTCACAATCGCTGCGCCCTTTATTTTTTTGCTCCGCGCGCACTCAAGACGCGCTTTCTACACGTCGTCACTTAACGCCTGGACTTGTAGAAAAACTCCGAGAAGATTGCCCCGTTTATGGGGCTTTCCGAAGCGCTTTCTACAACTGTCGCAATCTTCGACAAATTCAACCCCTAAAAACTAACGTATTTTCTACAGCGCTTCGCGCCATATATCAGGAGAAATCGCCTTGGCTCCCTCCGCTATACGCTTCGGGGGCAAAAAAGGCAAAAGGGCATAAGGGGGACTGACGCAGCGTGCGCTGCGGTCGGCATAGCCGACAGTCCCCCTCGATGCGACCTTAGGGTCGCAAACGCTGCGAGCGCAAGGCGCTCGCAGATGCCGTCTCAGAACGTACGCCAGCGGGCTTGGGTGGCGGCGGAGCGCCACATGAAAAGGGACGGAGGCGAAAAGCCGTCCGTCCCTATCGAAACAGTGGATGCCGCCGTGATCGAAGCGACTACCCCTGCGGTGCGGGGCAGATCGCTTCGCTTTCGCGGCGGTCTGCACCATGGGGTTCAGCGGGCTGCGGGTTGACTTGCGGCTCGCCTCGCGGGACGTCTCGCACAAGCCCCTCGTATCGCTCCTTGATGCTGGCGGGCATGCACAGGCGGTTGGTGCTGGAGCCGCGAAAGGCTCTGTCCGTCCACTCGGTCACTTCGTACTCCGAGATGAGCGGTTCGGGCCAGCCCATCTTTGAGGGGGCGCGGACGGGGTTTTGGGTGGAGCTCCATCCGATGCCGTGCTGGGGCAGGAGCGCCTTGACCTCCTTGACGAAGACCTGCTTGGACTGAACCCTTCCCGAGGGGTTGTTGCGCCGCGACCAGTGACGGTACAGGTCGTGGAGGAACTGCCAGGGGAGCAAATCCCAAGCGACTTGCGGCAGGATGTCGTCGAGGAACTGGCGCACGGGGTCGTTCACCTCGCGATACTCGGCAAGGAGCCTGCGCGTCGCCCCGGGCGCGTCAAGCTCGTAGTAATCGGTCTTTGCGAGGATGCGGTGGAGCACGTATTCGAGGACTTCGGGTCGGTTCAGGTAGTCGCCCTTGATGTACTTGCGCTCGCAGCCCTCGAAGCGCTTCTCGAAGGGAATCACCAGAAGGCGGCGGTACAGAGACTCCGACTTGTCGCGAAGCTTCGGCAGCGAGTTGATGCACTGAATCATGAAGCCTCGGAACTTCACCGAGCGCGGGTCTTTGAACTTGCGGTTCATCAAGAACGGGTCTCCCGTGATGATGGACTTGAGCGCCGCCGCATCGTCCAGGTAGGTGCCCGTGTCGTTCTCGTCGGTGATGATGGCGGAGACGCGCGTGAGGGATTCGAGCTTGAAGTCGTCCCCGAACGCCTTGATGGGGATGGACGCCCACGCCCCCTTGCCGCAGAGGTTGCGGGCGAGGGTGCAAAACGTCCCCTTGCCGTTGTTGCCGAGGGTCGAGTACAGCCACGCGCTCTTGTTCCAGTCGACGTTGGGGCGCACGACCGCACCGAGAACCTGCCAAAGAAGCTCCACGACCTTGGGGTCGTCGGAAAGCTCGTCCATCCACGTCACTACGTCCCAGTCGGTACCGTCCTCGTTGTTGTGGATGACGGGATTGGGGGCGTCTTCCACGAAGTCCGTCCCGATTTTGGAGGTGAACACCAGCTCGGGGTCGAAATCCATGAGAATCTTGTTGCCATAGTCGTACAGGCCGTTGTTCACGGCGACGAGGTCGGGCTTGGTGCAGGGGGACACCACCTCGCACACCGCGCGCAAGATCGCAACGACCTCATCGACGTTACGTTTGCTGATCGTTGCGTCATAGCGGCGGATAAGCCGCGTGAGGTTGTCGCTTCTGGTGTCGTAGACGCCCTTGGCATCCCCCTCCGACTGGTACACGCCCACGTCGTAGTTTCCGTCCCCCTCGTCTGCCGCCCAGCAGATGAGCTTGGCGTGGTGGAGCCACTTGATGGCAAGCGCAATCTGGAGGGGCAGAAGCTCCCTGAGCTTCTTGAGGCGCTCGCCCGGCGGTTTCTGGTCGGGGTAGGCGACCTCCAGTCTTGCGCCGATAGGGGCATTTTCGTCACGGGGACCGAGGTTGTACTCCTGTATGGCGTTGTTGGTGGCTTGGAGCAGCTCGCCTTCGATGGCCGGCGGAGACGGGATGCTGTCCACGTCGATGCCCCCAAGATAGTCTTCGGTCACGGTTCTTATAAGCTCGTTATACGTCTGTGCCATGGCTTCTCCTCCGAATCTTTCGCGGTGTTTTTAGAATGTTTTACCGTGACATTCGGTGACTGAGAAGACCTCGTTTTCTGCAAAAGCGCAGGTAGAAGGGCTTTCTGTTCGTAAATGAGCGGAAAGCCGGTGTGCTGTTTTCGTGAAGCGAGGACGCCGCGGCGGAGAAGGTGGCGCGCGGCAGGTCTGGCAGGTGCGCGGCAGGGGTCGGCGCGGCGACTTCCTGCCGCCCTTCCTTCTGCGGCGATGGGGGCTGAGAGGGCGCTGGCAGTCCTGGCAGCCTAAATAGTACATGGACACAGGTAAAACCGTTCCCCTGCCTTTTCGTGTACGTCTTCTTCCACCGCTACCCGTTTTGCGGTGGCGGGAGGGGCTGCCAGGGTTGCCAGTCCCGCCTTGCGAGCCTGTGGGCGGGGGTTTGGGATGGCAGTTCGGGTCTGAAAAGCCCTGCCGCAAGGCTGCCGCGAGGCCGCAACGGCGTCGCCCCGATCATGCAACGACGGGATGAGGCGCGTGCGAGCGTGCGTTGCAAGTGCGGGGCTTGCCCTGCCGCTTATGGTGACTTTATGGAACTGTTTTCCGAAAAACGCGGCGTGAAAACGGGCGCGTCTCTCTCGTTGCCCTCAGCATCGGTCTTCCCGGGCGATGCGCCTAAAAACAAGCGCCATCTTCCCCGTTTGGCAAGAATGGCACGGCGGGGTAAGATGTCATCAGGCCGTTTGAGGCCTCGTGCTCTGGCGCTTCCGTCTCCTCGAAGCGCTAACCACTGGATGCAGGTGGCGTCTCCCATGACGCCTTAAGAGGCTGCCTCGGGGAAACAGAGCCTCCCCACGCCATGTCCGATGCACCAAACCCCTGCTCGGGCTGGGCAAGGCCAAAAGACCGCTGCAGGTCGGCTCGCGGGACGCGCGAATTGGGTTTCGCCGATTCCCGCATGTCAGGAAGCGCGGATGTGCGTATCGCATCCGATGGGAGCGCCTTCTGGCCAGGATGCACGCCGCTATTGCGGCTGTGCCTGTTGCCAGGAGGCAGTCATGGCTACAAACGAAACCGATTCCATTTTTCTCATCGACTCAAAAGAGGCCGCATTCGTGCTGGGCATCAGCTCTCGCACGCTCGCGAACTGGCGCTGCAAGGGCCGAGGGCCTGCGTACATTCGCCTGGGCAAGAAGCGCTCCCCTGTGATGTATCGCGTGAGCGACGTGCAGGACTGGATTGTCGAACATCAGGTAAAGGCGAGCGGAGATGCTCGCCGATAGGCGACGCAAAGGAAGGGAGGTGAAACATGTCCCGCGTCGCCCTTGAGCTTGGAGAGACAAGCATTGACCGCGCAAAGATTACGCCGACGCCCGACGGTGGCTATCGCATGCAGTGGAGCATGCGCTTGCTGAACGGGCGTCTCATCAAGAAGACGACCAAGGGGAAGTGCACCAAAGGCGAGCTGCGCCGCCGCGCTCATGCCCAAGCTGAGGAAATTCTCGCAACAGGCGGGGGCAGCACTCCTTGGAAGGGCTCGTCGAGCATGCGCGACTATATCCGCAAAGAGGTAATCCCCGGAATCGAGCGCACCGATGATTCCATCTTGCGACCCCGAACACGGGACAAATACTGCCACGTGCTCAATCTCGCGGCGGAGGCGTTTGGGGGCTTTCGCATCGCGGACGCGGTTCGCCCACGCAACCTCGAAGGCATCTTGGATGGGATGGCAAGGCGCCACGGCACCTCTACCGCCAAGCATTGTCAAAAGACGGTGAGCAAATATGTTCTTGAGCCTTTGGTGCGCGACGAGGTAATCGCCCACAACCCCCTCAAGAGCTTCAGGCCGCGTCTGCCTGAGTGCCGCATGACAAACAAGGCTCCGGGCGGACAGGCGCTCACGCCGGAGGAGCGCGGGCGCGTGCTCGAATACCTGCTTGCGATTGACCCCAATGATGTAAATCCACCGAAAAGAGGGCGCTATACCGTTGAGGACGTGCGCAATCTGCGCCGCGCTGTCGTTGAGATCACGCTGCTGCAGGCAGTGACGGGGCTTCGCATCAACGAGGCGAGACTGCTCAGCCGCGCGAACGTTGAGGACAAGGACGGCTTGCTTAGTGTCACCGTGACGACCGAGGTGTCAAAGACCCATCGCGGGCGTACCATCCCCATCCTTGACGAGCGCGTTGCCGAGCGCATGAGGGCGCGGCTGGAAAGAGCGGGGGCCGAACCAGGAGCGCTGCTGTTCCCCGCCCCCGCGGCTCCTGGCAGCGCGTGGGACATCAACAACGCGCAGCATGCCATTAAGAAGCTCTATCACGAGTTGGCAGACGCCTTGGACATACCCCTTCTCGATAAGGTCTCGACCCATGTCTGGCGCGCGACCCTCAACACCGAGTGGATGCAGAAAGGCGTTCCCGATTTGATTCGCTCGGCGTATTTCGGGCACAGCCCCGAGGTGAATCGCAACTACTATACGGATACGACCAACGTCTCCGTTTTGGTGGACATGCTCCGTACGACCTAGGGGTTCGAGGTAATCTGTATGGTAATATGTATGAGCGTGATTTTACGTGATTTTACGTGATACCGAGTGACACTGTTTTGGTCGAAAAATAGGGTTTGAGCTGGGATGATACAGCGTGTGACCTCGGGAAACTAAAATTTGAAAAGGGTGCCCGGAGGTCGTAGGTTCAAATCCTGCCCCCGCGACCAAGAACTTGCAGCTCGTCGGCCTAGCCGGCGAGCTTTTTTGTTATTCCGGGACCGTGCTTTCGGTCCAATTCTCAACCTCTCAAACAAAATCTCGATCTGTAACGCGTAGACCCGATTTGGACGGCTAGATGTTACAGATCGAGATTTTCCGGCAGCCGGCCCCCGTTTGTCTAAATCTGTAACACGAGGGACGGATTTTGCCGAGTTGTTGTTACAGATTGAGATTTTCTGGCAGGCGGGTTTGGTTTGTCTCAATCTGTAACAGGTAGGGGTCAAAAGTGGGTCTAGATGTTACAGATTGAGATGTTTGATCGGACCGAATTTGTTCGTCTCGATCTGTAACATCTAGGGTCGTTTTTGGTCTGCAGGTGTTACAGATTGAGACAAACCGGGAGCCGGCCCCGTCCCATCCACCTACCGCTACCTGCTATCCGCCGATTTCCGTTGTGCTGCTGTACCCCCATGTCATATCCTCTAGACAACTACGCGGCATCATCGCCGCCGCGCCTACAAGAGAGGAATATCCATGACCGCACCTGCATCCAAGCTGCTCCAGCCCATTACGGTTGGCCCCCTTGAGCTCAAAAACCGCATTATGTTCCCGCCGCTGACCACCGGCTACGAGGAGCGCGACGGTTCCATTGGCGAGCGCAGCCTGGCTTTTTACGAGCGCCTGGCCCGCGGCGGCGTGAGTTACATCGTCATTGGCGACGTCGCTCCCGTCATGACCGCGAGCCCCACGCCAAAGCTGGCAACCGACGCCCAGATCCCCACGTTTAAGGCCCTGGCCGACGCCGTTCACAAGCACGGTGCCAAGGTCGCGCTGCAGCTGTTTCATCCCGAGTACGACGTGCCCGGCGTCGGCCGCATGGTCATGGGCTCCATGGCTGCCGCCAAGGCCGCGCAGGAGGCCAAGGCCGCCGGCGACGAGGAGACCTTCGCCGCCAAGATGGCCGAGTCCAACGAGATCCGCAAGCAGGCCTACGCCAAGCTGCACCACGACATGCAGCACTTTGTGAACGAGGCCACCGTGGAGCAACTCACCCAGATCAAGGAGGCTATCGCCGCCTCGGCCGCCCGCGCACAGCAGGCTGGCATCGACGCCATCGAGGTCCACGGCGACCGCCTGGTGGGTTCGCTGTGCTCCGCGATCCTCAACAAGCGCACCGACGAGTACGGTGGCTCGTTCGAGAATCGCGTCCGTTATGCGCTGGAGGTCGTCGCCGCCATTAAGGAGGCCGCGCCGCAGCTGATGGTGGAGTACAAGCTCCCCGTGATCATGGAGAACCCCGACGGCACGCCGCGCGGCAAGGGCGGCCTGCAGCCCGACGAGGCCTGTGAGTTTGCCAAGCTGCTCGAGGGAGCGGGCATCGATATGATTCAGGTCGCGCAGGCAAACCACACCGGCAACATGGGCGACACCATTCCGCCCATGGGCGCCATGCCCTACAACTGGACGCTGCCCGTGGCTGAGCGCGTCAAGGCCCTGGTCTCCGTGCCGGTGGCAACCGTCGGCCGCGTGGTTTCGGTCGAGGCCGGCGAGAAGATTCTGGAAGACGGCGCGGCCGATATCATCGCCTATGGTCGCTCGCTCATGTGCGACCCCGACATTGCGCTGAAGGCCGCAACGGGTGAGCCCATCCGCGAGTGCCTCAACTGCAACAAGGGCTGCGTCGACGCGATTCAAAACCGCAAGTACATCTCGTGCGTGCTCAATGCCGAGAACGGCGACGAGGCGACCGTCGCCATCAAGCCGGGCGAGGGCGACAAGAAGATTGCCGTGGTGGGCGGCGGCATCGCCGGCCTGGAGGCTGCGCGCGTGGCGGCCAAGCGCGGCTACGACGTGACCGTCTACGAGGCGAGCGATCATCTGGGCGGCCAGATTGTGCTGGCGGCCGCGCCTCCGCGCAAGGACGAGATCATGCGCTCGGTCGAGTACTACGAGAAGATTCTGCCTGGCTTGGGCGTGAAGGTTGAGCTCAACCATGCCGCTACCGCTGAGGACCTCAACGCCGCCGACGCCGCGATTGTGGCCGTGGGCGCGCACGACGTGGTCATCCCCGTTCCGGGTGCCGATTCGGAGAAGGTCGTCTCGAGCTGGGACGTGCTGGCCGGCAAGGCGGAGCTCAGCGGCCGCGTCGCCGTCATTGGCGGTGGCCTGGTGGGCACCGAGACTGCCGAGTACCTGCTGCAGCACGGCTGCGAGGTGGCGATCGTGGAGATGCTCGACAAGATTGCCGCAGGCGAGTCCGAGACTATTCTGCCGCTGATTATGAGCGACTTTGCAGAGCACAACGTGGAGCAGCACGTTAAGACCCGCCTGACCGCCATTACCGACGAGGGCGTGGAGGCTGTTCGCACCACCGAGGACGGCGCCGAGGAGCCGGTGAAGATCGCCTGCGATTACGTGGTGATGGCCGTGGGCTCCAAGGCCAACGCATTTGACCTGGAAGGCGTGACGGTGCCCGTGACCTGCGTGGGCGACTGCTCGGGCGAGCGCACCGCCGATATCGCGAGCGCCATTCGCACGGCATATCACGCGGCCAACGAGCTGTAGTTGAACATCGCGGCCAGGCGAGGCAGTAGCACGGATCTGTCTCGCCCGGCTGCGTCCCATCGGGTGTCAACCGGGGCGGGGTCTGCAAGCGCAGCAGGTCCCGCCCTTTTTGTTTTGCTCCGGTGGATGGCAATGCGCACTAATCATGAGGAGTGAGGACGCCTACTGCCTTGCAGACCGCTCAAAATTATTTTGGGAGGGGTTAATAATTATATCTTCTATACCAAAGGACATAAAGAGATGTCAATTTTGTTGGCAAGCGAATGACGATTGGCTGCGAGCTAGCTACCAGCGTAAATAATCGATAAAGAAATGTCGTAAATTGGTGTCAAATGCCCAGATAACGCCGCGTCTATTTAAATTAACTGCTTTGAACAAACAGTAAAATGCTACTATCTAACTCGCACGTAAGAAAGCAATTTAACGTTTAAGGCTAAGAAGTAGAAGTGGCAGGTATGTCAGAAGCAACAAGGACTCGTACGCATGCGCCCGAGGTTAGGCAGCGCGCCGTCGAGATCCTCCAAGAGGGGGTCGGTCACCGCGCCCTTGCCGCAAAGCTTGGCATTCCCCAGGCCACGGCTCGTCAGTGGGCCCGCGCATATGCCGTGGGCGGTGCCGACGCCGTGCTCAACGCGGGCGCTCGTCATCACACCTATTCGTATGACGTAAAGCTCGCCGTGGTTAAGGACCGTCTGGAAAACGGCCTGACGGTTCGCGAGGCCATGATCAAGCACAAGATCCCCAGCGAGTCTTCGGTCAAGGCTTGGTGCCGCCAGTATCGCGAGAGCGGTGAGTCCGCGCTGGTCGATAAGCCGCGCGGTCGCAAGCCGCGCGATAAGCAGGCAGAGTAGCAAGAGGGTGCGCCCGCGGGGGCGCATTTTTCTTGCCGCGCCAGCTTTTTGGACCGCCGCGAGCCTATCGGAACATCCTCCAAAGTGGTTAATAAACCGCGCGCAGTGGCCCGTGCGCCCGTCGCTGCGATAGGGGGCGTCGTCTCTCTGCTCCTAAGCGGACGTTCCCTTACCCCGTACGCCTAAAACTCCCCAGTTGACCGAAAACCTGCCGCCGATGCTCCTCAATTGAGCTATAACGTTAAACAATTGCAGCGTTTTTGCATGGGGGAGTGATGGTATGACGCTACTGTATTTCCTTACCCTGTTTCCGCTGGTAGCGGCGCTGGGCATGCTGCTCGCGCACGGTGACCGCGCCCGCGATGCGGTGGGGCTCATAGGTTCCGGCATTATTATGGCGGTGACAGTTGTAGTCGCCGTCATGTTTTTTGGCACGGGTCCGCAGAGCTTTGAGGTGGCACCGGGCACCTCGCATGTGCTCTCGATCATCAGCTCCGCCATCGACGTAATCCTGTGCTCCGTCATCCTGTACAACGCGTACAAATATAGGAACGCGCTTACCACGGTGCTCGGCATAGTCCAGCTGGTGGGCTCGGTCGTCTTTGCGGCCATGACGCTGCCTGCGGCCGAGGCCGTCACGGCGACGCCGCTCTACCTGGACTACATGAGTGTGATCATGGTCCTCGCCGTCGGCATCGTCGGCAGCCTAATCTGCGTGTATGCCCTGGGCTACATGAAGGACTTCCAGGCGCACGATGAGCACGAGGCCGCGTTGCGCGGGCAGACCGCGCCCGACCGTCGCCCGCAGTTCCTGGCGCTTATGTTCCTGTTCCTCTCGGCCATGTTCGTCATCGTGACGAGTGACAACCTTGAGTGGCTGTTCTGCGGCTGGGAAATCACCACCGTGTGCTCGTTCCTCATGATTGGCTACACGCGCACGCCCGAGGCCATCAAGAACGCCTTCACCCAGATCATCCTCAACATGCTGGGCGGCATCGCATTTTTGGCCGGACTCATGTACCTGCACGTCAACGGCATGCCGCTGACCATCTCGGGCATGATCGAGCTTTCCGGCGCCGGAACCGCGCAATCCGCGCTGCTGGTGATGCCAGTCATTCTGCTGTCGCTCGCCGCCCTTACCAAGGCCGCGCAGATGCCGTTCCATACCTGGCTGCTCGGTGCCATGGTTGCCCCCACTCCCACGAGCGCCCTGCTGCACTCGTCCACCATGGTCAAAGCCGGCGTGTTCCTGATGGTCAAGCTGAGCCCGCTCTATGCCATCTATCCCGTGACCGGCTTTATGGTCACAAGTGTGGGTGCCATCACGTTTTTGCTCGCTGCCCTCATGGCGATCTCGCAGAGCAACGCCAAGCGCGTGCTTGCGTACTCCACCATCTCCAACCTGGGTCTCATCAGTGCCTGCCTGGGTGTCGGCGCGCCCGAGGCCGTATGGGCCGCCATCTTCCTGATCCTGTTCCACACGGTGGCAAAGTCGCTGCTGTTCCTGTGCGTGGGCACGGCCGAGCATCATATCGGCAGCCGCAATATCGAGGACATGGACGGTATGTTCAGCCGCATGCCGCACCTGACGCGTCTGATGATGCTGGGCATCATGGGCATGTTCGTGGCGCCGTTTGGCATGCTCGTGTCCAAGTGGGGCGCACTGGTGGCGTTTGCGCAGACCGGCAACGTGCTCATGATCATGGTGCTTGCCTTTGGCTCGGCCGCGACGTTTTACTTCTGGGGCAAGTGGCTCGCCAAGCTTTCGGGCGTCGACCCCACGGCTCAAAACGTTGAGGTCAATGTCCATAAGACCGAATGGATGGCGCTCAACACCATCGCCGCGCTGCTGATTCTGTGCTGCGTGGCGTTCCCGCTCATCTCGAGCGGCCTGGTGTCGCCTTACCTCGCCATGGTGTTTGGCCGCGTGCCGTACGTTATTGGCAAAGACGCCATGTATCTGATGGTGGTTATCGTGGCGTTTATTGCCGTGGTGCTGCTGACGTCGTTCCGCGTGAGCAACAAACCGCACGTAAACGTATATCTTTCGGGTGTGGGAACCGACAATTACCGCCATTTCCGCGGCTCGATGGGACACGAGGTGAAGGCCGAAAAGCGCAATTGGTACTCGGAGGACGCCCTTGGCGAGAAGCGTATTGGCCCCGCGGGTAGCGTCGTGTGCTGCAGCATTATCTTGTTTGCGCTGCTGTGTTGCGCGTGGATTGGGCCCGAGCGGCTTGCCATGAGTGCGCCCTCGGTGCTGCGCGGCAAGTATTTCGAAGGTTCGGGCGTCGTGGGCATCTTTATTGGTACCGTGGTGTTTGCCCTGCTGGCGCCGCTTTTGGGCGGCCTGATCGACGGTCTTGACCGCAAGTTGTCCGCTCGCATGCAGGGCCGCGTGGGCCCGCGCCTGCTGCAGCCCTTCTACGACGTTGCCAAGCTGCTGCGCAAGGCCCCCGCCAGCGTAAACACCATGGACGATACCTACATGGCGTGCGCGCTCATCTTTACCGTGGTGGGCGGCGGCATCTTTGTGTCGGGCTCCAACACGCTGCTGTGCGCTTTTATGGTTACCCTCGCTGCAATCTTTGTGGTGCTGGCGTCCGCCTCGACGCAAAGCCCGTTTGCCCAGGTCGGCGCCGACCGCGAGCTGCTGCAGGTTATGAGTTACGAGCCCGCCGTTTTGCTGATGAGCGTGGGCCTGTACCTTGCTACCGATAGCTTCGATTCCATCGCCGTGACGGGGCAGTCGGCCCCCATCATCGTGTACAGCGCGCCTATTTTCCTCGCGCTGCTCGCGGTGCTTACCATCAAGCTGCGCAAGTCGCCGTTTGACCTTTCGTACTCGCATCACGCGCATCAGGAGATTGTCCAGGGCGTCGCCACCGAGATGAGCGGCGGCACGCTGGCCAAGATGACCCTTATGCACTGGTGCGAGACCGTGCTGTTTTTGATGTGGGTGGGCATGTTCTTTGTTTGGGACAACCCGGTGAGCTGGGTGGTTGCCCTGGTCGTGATGGTCGCGACGTATTTTGTCGAGGTGCTGATCGATAACACCTTCGCCCGTAGCACCTGGCGCAGCTGCTTTAAGCTCGGCTGGGGCGTGGCGCTGGTGTTTGGCCTGCTCAACCTTATGCCCATTCTCGTCGACGTGTTTATTTAGGAGGCGGCATCCATGGATCATAAAATGTCGCGCTCGCCGTGGGTTATTCATTACGACGGCTCGAGCTGCAACGGATGCGATATCGAGGTGCTGGCCTCGCTCACGCCGCTGTTTGATGCGGAGCGCTTTGGCGTGGTCAACACCGGCAACCCCAAGCATGCGGATATCTTTTTGGTGACGGGGTCGGTCAACGCGCAGAATCTGCCCGTCGTGCGCCAGATCTATAACCAGATGCTCGAGCCCAAGTGCGTGGTGGCCTGCGGTATCTGCGCGTGCTCGGGCGGCGTGTTCCGCGATGCCTACAACGTGATCGGCGGCGTGGACCGCGCGATTCCCGTGGACGTGTACGCGCCCGGGTGCGCCATTCGCCCCGAGACCGTGATCGATGCCATCGTGGAGGCGTGCGGCATCCTTGATCAGAAGGAGGCCGTGATGCGTGCTGGCGGCGACCCGCTTACCGTGGGCGGCGCCGCAACCTGGGACGGTGGCGTTGAGCTGGGCGAGGACGGATTTGTGGCTGCGGGGGTCGGCGACGCCCCTGCCGGGACGCCCGCCGCACCCGCCGCTGGCGACGCACCCGCTGGGACGCCAGCCGCTGCAAAGGAGGCCGAGTAATGCAAAAGGCAATCTATACCACCGTCGGGATCGACGAACTCCTGTCGCATGTCCAGGCGCTCAAGGGCGTCGGCGCGCGCTTTGTGCAAATGCACGCCGAGCGCAACATCGACGACGGCACGTATCGGCTGGTCTATACGTTTATCGACGTTCGCGCTGCTCAGGAGCATATTGCGCAGGACGGCAGCTATGCGATCGAGAACCTGGTGGTTGAGGGAATTGATCAGTACCAGGAGATTCCGTCCATCAGCTCGTACTATCCGGCGGTGTTCCCGTTTGAAAATGAGGCCCACGACCTGTTTGGTCTTGCCATTACCGACATGCAGATCGACTTTAAGGGCTTTTTCTACCAGGTCTCAACTGCCGAACCCATGAGTGTGATCACAGCCGAGGTGAAAGCTGCGCGCGAGAAGGCCATGAAGGTCCGCGCCGCCGCCGAGGCCAAGGCGCGCAAGGCCGCAGCCGAGAAGGCCGCTGCCGCTGCTGCTGCGGGGGAGGGCGCCGCGGGTGCTGGCGATGCTGCGAGCGTTGCTGCCGCCCAGCCCGCTGCGGCTGCCGGCTCCGATGCTCAGCATGACGAGGCTGCTGCCAAGGCCGCGCTCAAGGCCGCCGAGATGGAAGCAAAGCTCGCCGCCATGGATCCTGAGAAAGCGGCCAAGGTCCGTGCGGCGCTTGCCGCCAAGGCCGCCCGCGACAAGCAGAAAAAGGAGGCGTAAGGTCCATGGCACATCGCTCCGTTATTCCGTTTGGCCCGCAGCACCCGGTGCTGCCCGAGCCGCTTCATCTGGACCTGGTGATCGAGGACGACCGCGTTATCGAGGCAATTCCGCAGATCGGCTTTGTGCACCGCGGACTCGAGAAGCTCACCGAAAAGCGCGATATGCATCAGTTTGGCTACATCGCCGAGCGCATCTGCGGCATCTGCGCCGTGGGCCACAGTTGCGGCTATGCCAGCGCCTGCGAGCGCATGCTCGACATCGAGGTGCCCGGCCGCGTGCAGTATATCCGCACCATTTTGCATGAGCTTTCGCGCATCCACTCGCACCTGCTGTGGCTGGGCCTGCTCGCCGATGCCTTTGGCTTTGAGGCGCTGTTCTATCGCTCGTGGACCCTGCGCGAGCAGATTCTCAAGATCTTTGAGAGCACCTGCGGTGGTCGCGTGATTCTGTCGATCAACGAGATCGGCGGCCTTAAGCACGACATCGAGGACTCCGAGCTGGCGGGTATTGTCCAGACGCTTGATGCCATGCGCCCCGACTACGAGGCCCTGGTGCATACGTTTTTGGACGACGACAGCTGTGGCGAGCGCTTGCATGGCGTGGGCGTGATCAGCAAGAAGGATGCACTGGAGCTTTCGATGGTGGGCCCGTTCGGTCGCGCCTCGGGCGTGGACTACGACGTGCGCATGTTCGGCGACGGCGCCTATGCGGACCTGGCCGCGTTTGAGCCTATCGTTGCTAGCGATGGCGACTGCTATGCCCGCTGTCAGGTGCGTTGTGCCGAGGTCACGCAGGCCATGGACATCATCAAGGAGCTTGTGGGCAAGATTCCGCACGACGGAATCGGCGGGCGCACCAAGCTCACGCCGGCCGACGGCGCACGCGGCGAGGTTGTGATTGAGCAGCCGCGCGGCGAGGCATACTACTATGTGCGCGGCAACGGCACCAAGAACCTGGACCGCTTCCGCGTGCGCACGCCGACGTCGCAAAACCTGGCGGGTCTGACGCATGCGCTGCAGGGCGTGCTCCTTGCCAACGTGCCTATGATTATCCTGACCATCGACCCCTGCATTAGCTGCACGGAAAGGTAGGCGCGGCATGAGTTTGCTGACATTTGCCAAGACGGCCTTGGGTTCTATGGTCAAGCAGCCGGTAACGGTGTGCTATCCGCAGGAGAAGCTGACGGCGCCCGAGCGCTTGCGCGGGCACATCGTCAACGACATGGACGTGTGCATCTGCTGCGGCATGTGCGCGCGTCGCTGCCCGGCGGGCGCGCTCGCGGTCGATCGCAAGGGTGGTACCTGGTCGATCGACCCGTATGCCTGCGTGGTGTGCGGCGAGTGCATCGAGAGCTGCCCCAAGCACTGCCTGACTATGGACACCGC
>CATXJW010000018.1 GCA_958370325.1 uncultured Collinsella sp.
CCACTCCCCTGTATACTGATGTAGCACGTGTTTCATCCGGGCTTGTTGGGCCGGATTGTTCATGGGAGGTTTTTGTGGCTGCTTCGAATCCGCCTAAGGGGAGCGTTTCTTCTTCGTCCATCAAGCCGGTTACGCGCAAGGCCGTGCGCTGCCAGCGCGAGGTCGCTTGGCTCGTCACGCAGGCGGCGGGCAGACTTGTGGCGACCACTCAGGACGTCAATGCGCCTACGCCGAGCTTTGTGTTAGCGGCGGCGCTGGATTTTGTGCGCCAATTGGAGCTTGCCGCACAGGATGCCAGCAGCCACCTCGACTACCAGAATGTTATGGCGCCCGACCTGCAAACGTTTTGCCGCATGGCCAAGTTGCCCGCCGCGCCCAATGCGCTTTCGGACGCAGGCTACATGTTTACGCTCTCGGGCGCGAAGCTCATCCGCGACATCTATGCATACTGCAGCGAGCTCGCCGAGCACCACGTCTTTGACGCGGCAGAAGTCAAACCGGGATATGCCATCAAGCTGGTTCTTAGGCTGTTCTTGATGGACGGGTTCGGGGCCATGCCGGCGTAAGCCGAGTCTTTAGCATCACCGTCGACTGAGCAACAACTGCTTTACCTTAGTGGGCGCCAATTGAGGGTCGATTATTGGGTCGCCTCGTCCACTAACGCATTTATTCCACGCGCTCTGACAGTCGATACTTGCGGTTGCGGCTCGTCGCTGGCGCCGTGGGCTCAAGCTCGCCTTGAGCAATGAGCGCGTTGACGCGCGACCTAACCTGGGAAATTGTAAGCCCCGTGCGTTCTGCCAGCTCACGCGTCCCCAGTTCGCCGTAGTGTTTGAGTGCCGTCACAATTAAGCCCCCGCCATGATCGACCGGCTCGATCTTTGAACGGTAAAGTACGACTTTGAACCGATCGAACCCCGGGCAGAACAGGGGCTCGGCCAGACCATGCGCGCGCATGGCATCGATCATCATCGGGATGCCCGAGCCATTGCCCTCAGCCGGCGAACCTGCGCCATCCGGCAGCGGGACAATCGACATGAGTTTCACGAGCGTCGCGTTACGGCATCGGGAGCTGCCGTCAAACAAGTTCTCGCGAGTCTTTCCCCCGTAAAGGCCGCCAGGATTCGTCACCTCGACACGATCGTCAAAGACGTCGACGGCAATCGATTGTCCACAGAACCGATCCCCGTATTCTCGATGGATTACGGCGTTGGCGATTGCCTCGCGCAGAACCTCCTCGGGAATCTCCAGCGAGTCGACACGCGAGACGCCTTGGACGGTCGAGGTTCGCCGCAAATTCTTGGCGACGGCCGCGACAGCATCCGAGATCATCTCGCCCAACGTTCCCTCACAGATTGTGCGGTCCATAAACCTTAGTGGCCCCGCAGCTCCCTTTTGAGTTCCCACGTGGACAGCCACATCAATGAAGAGCTTGGGATAGAACTGCTGAGGGTAAACGCCCGCAGCAAGGAGGCCGGCCTTGGTAACATTGCCCTGGAAGTCGAGGAAATTCAGACGCTCCATCTTTGTCTTCTTGTCCGCCGCACCGCGCATCGCTCGAGGCGTCAACGAATAGGCACGCTCTATCGTGCGGTCGACCAGCGACTCGTCGAGATCGCCCACACTCGTGCCGGGCACCGCATCGCGATCGCTAGGACTCGTCCGTTCATATGACGACAGTGCCAAAACCTCGGTCGACGAAAGCGGAACATCTTTGTCATCGATGCGTTTGTAGCTGCCGCCCTGGGCGCCGCGCTCTATCACATAGCAGGGCTTGCTCGACGGGTCGAGCTCCTCAATCGTGATAACGAGAACCACGGTACCCCGAAGCTCCACGCGCTCAATGGTGTATTTGGGCGGATTGGCCAGCTTTCCACGACCGCCGGCATCGCCCATGCCCGCCACGAATTGGTTGAGCACTTTCTCGGTCTCAAAGTTTGCAACTGGGACAAAACCCGCACGCTCGCTCACTCCGAGTACGATGATGCCGCCGGCGGTGTTTGCGAAAGCGCTGACCGTTTCCCATACGTCGCGGGAAAGCGTCGTGGCGCTCTCCTTGACCTCAACGTTAAGATCGTCCGAGCCCATGCGCCTTAAAGACTCGAGCAGACCGGTCAGTTCGTTTTCGTTCATCTGCACGTCCTTTCGCTCGGTTCTGCGAAGAATGCCGCGAATAGATTCCCTTCGTCTCTCAGTTATCTCTCGTAATTATCTCTCATCTTTCTGTTATCTCTCATATTAGAGAGGAGTGAGAGATAAAAGATAAGATGTCTGCCATCTGTTTAATATAAACATGTTTTTGCTGGTAGAACAATCGGTATTGAGATAATACCATGATTGCTTGTCTCTTTGCTGCTCGGTTATCTCTCATATTTATCTCTCGTCTTTCTGTTATCTCTCGTATTAGTGATGAATGAGAGATGAGAGAAACGTGAGTGATGCATGGGCCTGGACTATTGGACGGTCGGAAAATCCCTCAAATAAAAAACGGGGCCGGCCTTACGCCGAGCCCCGTTTTCAAACGGTCAGTTAGTTATCCAACGCGCGAGCATAGCAGTCATTATTACGCCGCCGCGAACACTCCCAAGCCCGTTCCGATGATGCAAATCGCAAAGATGCCCAAGATGATCCAAATGGTCTTGACGCCCTTTTTGTACAGGGCGACGCAGGCAAAGGTTGCCAGCAAGGGCAGCAGACCGGGGAAGATCGAATCGAACAGATCCTGCAGGACAATCTCCGAACCACCCACGTCAAAGGTCAAAGCAGTGGACAGTGAGACCTGTGCCGCAATCATGGCGCCGATAACGGTCATTCCGAGGACACCGGCAGCATGCGTCATGCGAGACATAAGGTTGTTCTCTTCGGACTGCTGCAAAAACTTGGTTCCCAGGTCGTAACCCAGATGGGCTGCGACGATACGCGTTGCAAAGTTAATCACGGAGTAGATGAGCGCGTACACGATGGGGCCGAGCGGGTTACCCGTCGAAGCGATGCCGATACCAATGCCGGCGGCGACCACGCGGAACGTACCCCAGTAGAACGAATCGCCGATGCCGGAAAGCGGTCCCATGAGGCCGACCTTCATGGCGTTAATCGAGGACGTGTCAAAGTTCTCATCGGCAGCCGCCTGTTCTTCCATCGAAACCGTTAAGCCGGCTACAAACGGAAGCACATGAGGCGTGATGTTAAAGAACTCGGTATGGCGATCGAGCGCCGCATAGTAATCGTCGTCGTTGGGATAAATCTTTCGCAGGGGCTTCTGAATGGTGTACATGAAGCCCATTGCCATCATCTTGTCGTACGACTGCGAGCACTGGCTCGTAAACTGGCGAAGGAACATGCTCCGATACATATCGGGAGTCATAATCGCATCCTTCTTGGCCTCTTTGAGGTCGGTGTTCTGGGTAGCCATTAGAAGTCCTCCTCTTCATCTGCAGCAACCGCCTGCGGACCGGACGAGCCCTCGCGGAAGGCCAGGAGCAGCGCGACGCAAATGGCAGCTGCGGCGACGCCGATAACGTCCATCTTGAGGTAGATGACCATAATGAATCCCAGGAACAGCCAGGGAAGAAGCTTGTTATCGCCCATGGTCCTGATAAGAAGTGCGAAGCCGATGCAGACCATGACGCCGGATGCAACGTTGAGGCCGTCCATCACAAACTGCGGAATCGCATTGAGCGCATTGTTGATGAGGTCGGCACCAAAGAACAGCGAGCCAAACACCAGCAGTGCAGACGGAATGCCGATCGACAGCGGCACGACGGTCAGATGGTACAGATTCGCCTTGGCAAGATCGCGATTTGCCAAGGCGGTCTCAATCTTCTTGCAGGCAAAGGCGCCCGGAACGGCGTAGCAGAAGTTGCGCCACACCTGAAGGAAGACGGAGACGGGAAGGGCGAGCGCGACGGCAGTTGCCGTGCCCGTACCCGTAATGACGGCAAACGCGCAGCCAAGCACGCCGGAGGCATAGACCTCGGGAGGAACCGCCGCGCCGACCATGATGGCGCCCATGAACATAGACTCCAAAGCAGCGCCGACGATAACTCCCTGCTGGACATCGCCAAGGATCAAGCCGACAAACAGGCTCGTAAACAGCGGACGACCAAGCATCGTAATGCCAAATAATTGCTCGTCCATGGACGCAATAAATGCGACCAGTGCAACTAGAAGATACTGGACAACCATTTCGATCAACCCCAGAAATAGGTCTGCAGGCGAGGCATTCTGCGCAGCTCGCCTGCAGACAACCGCAGCAATTTGAGAGGATTAGTAGTTCATCTGGTGATAGTAACGACGCGTGGTGAGCGGGTGGTTACGGACGTGCTCGAGATGGCAGCTCAGACGCTCGGTGATGGTGTAGGTGACCATCGGGGAGACGATCTTGCGGAACTCGGGGTCGCTGAACGGCAGCTCGACCTCGGCGGTGTCGAACTTGTTCACGCGGACGTTGACGCCCTTCTCGTCGGCGAGCATGTGAGTGAAGTTGTCCACGCGGTCCATGAGCTTACGGGTGTCGTCCTCGCCGTAGAGCATGATGAGGCTCGTGCCCTCCTCGCACAGCTCGATGGTGCCGTGGAAGAACTCGGCGGCGTGGATGGACTTGGTCTTGATCCACTGCATCTCCTCGAGGATGCACATGGCGTAGTCGTAGGCCTCACCCCAGAGCATGCCGGAGCCAATCACCATGTGGTAGTCGGTGTCCTTGAAGTCCTCGGCCATGGCGGCGCAGCGCTCGTCCTGAGCGTCCTTGGCCTTGATGAGGTACGGAGCGATGTTGCCGAACTCCTCCATGAAGGTGTCGTACTTGGGGAAGGCGCCGGCGTTCTTGAGGAAGCGGGCGACCAGCGTGATCTGGTAGGTGTAGATGGCCTCGCACAGAACGTCGTCCTCGGCGAAGCTGAAGAACTTGTAATCGGCGTACTCGGTGGCCGGAGTGTTGTCGTTGGAGACATACATCAGCGTGCGGGCGCCCTGCTCCTGGCAGAACTTGGCAGCCTCAATGATCTCGGGGGTGGTGCCGGTACGGGTAGAGAAGACGCAGACCGAATCCTTGTTGAAGGTCTTGGGCGGGCACGCGAGGAACTCAGCGGCGATCTCGCAGTGGACGTCGACGTCGGCCGTGGTGGTCTCGACCCAATACTTCATCGGGAGCGTGTGGGCCCAGGTGCCGCCGCAGCCGATGAAGAAGATGTTGGAATAACCCTGCTCGCAGACCTCGTCCACGGCAGCCTCAATCTGAGGACGGAGAGCGAGGGCATCGCTCACAACCTTCTCGTAACGAGGCTCATCGAAATTGAACATCCCTTACTCCTAACTCACTTGGATGAACCCTTCATTCATCCCATGACGTTATAATACTTTATATAACTAACTATGCAAGAACTATTTCAGAATTTTTCGATTTTTCTTTAATAAAAAGCCCGCCGATCAAATGATCGACGGGCTTAGACATAGAGTATCGGTTCAATAAATACCGAACACCAGCATGTTTTCGGCTAAAAAACGTCCTTGGCAAACACCTTAGCGTCATTGGGGACCTGACGGATTTCGATGGCCACGCCATCGCCCAGGAGCTCTTGGATATGCTCGGCATCTTTCTCGGTCGCGAAGATTGCAGGGGTCGGATGAAGCGTGGTCTCAGGGGTCTTTCGGGTTCCACCCAGATTGATCTCTTTGATGTCTTTGCAACCCTTAGCGAGACGATAGACATCTTCAATCGTCTCAGCGATGATAAACAGCGAATACTTGTCGGTAACGCCGCTGTTGAGCGCCTCGATAGCAGCGTCAACATCCTTGATGACGAGTTTAACGCCGCTGGGGCGGGCGAGCCTCAAGGCCGCCTTCCTCATGTCGTCTTTTGCCACAGCATCGCTGGCAAGCAGAATGCAATCTACATCCAAAGCGTGAGTCCAGGACATGGCAACTTGGCCGTGGATCAGTCGGTAATCAACTCTCGTAAGCTTAATCATCGTTATCATCTCCGCACGTGATAAAGGGAATGACAGGTGCGACCCTAGCTAGGGCTCGAACCAGAACTAACTAGAAATCTTCTTCCTCGGCGCCGGCAAGCATGTCCGCCGCCTCGCAAAGCTGAATAAACGAACGCGATCCCTCGACCGCGGCTTTGGCCTTGTCCGCATCCAGGGAGTCCAGCTGTGTAACCATTTCCACCAGCAGCGGCAAGTTCATTCCGGCGATCAACGTAAACGATCCGGCAGTCTGCCTCTGAATGAATTCGTTGTTTACAGAGCCGCCAAAGATGTCAGTCACGACAAACCAAGAGTCGGCAGGGTCCCTCGTCTCCATCCATGCATCAATCAACGCCGCGACGTCCCTTGAATCGTCATCGACATAGGCGCACAGGCACTCGATTCGGTCGTCGGTGCCCATCAGAATCTCCAGAGAGCTTTTCATACCTTGGGCGAGATAGCCATGACTCGCTAGTAATATCTTATTCATAGTTCTCCAATAGTAATAAGACGTACTATATTGTCATATAGAAGTATATTAGCAATCTCCCCTGCGCGGAGCGTCAATTTTCCAAATCCGCGAACGGTAACAATTTGTCGGTAAATCGACCAATCTATCTCTAATTTACAAATAGAACTTCAGTCGCTCGGTGCAGTACACCTGACGGGAGATGAAGAGCGGCTCGCCACTTGGGGCATAACGTCTATCGACAAACAGAAGCAGCGAAGAGTCCAGCTCCACGTTAAGGTATGCCGCCTCGAGCTCGCTCGCATAGCAGACCTCGAGCGTACGCGTGTTGGGACCCATCTTGATCCCCTGGCGATCGAGTACCGCCATCAGCGAATCATCGAGGGACTCATGCTCCAAAAAAGAAAGCGCAGCGGAATAGCTATTGGTTTCCAGCATCGTGGGCTTGCCGTCCACAAGGCGCAGACGACGACTACGCAATACCTTTTGGGTATCGTCTACGCCCAGGAACTTCGCGTCTCGCAGGCTTGGGAAGTCCCAGCCCATTTCGAGAACCCTGGTAGACGCCTGTTTGCCCGCAAGCTGGCACGAATGGGTAAAGCTCTCACGGTCGTCCGCGGCATACATCTGCGTGTCCGACGAAACGAACGTGCCCTTGCCGCGGGCCCTCTCAACAAGCCCAGCATCTTCCATTTCTTTAATTGCGGAGCGAACCGTTATTCGGCTCACGCCAAATTGCTCGATAAGCTCCGCCTCGGTCGGGAGCTTATCTCCCGGGCGGTACGTGCCGTTGGCGATCGAATCAGAAAGCGCACGAACAATCTGTTTGTACAGGGGGATAACACTATTTGCCTCAACCATATCAACCATATCAACCATACCTTTGCAAGGAATCAGCAGCTTATAGATAGATGACTTATATTGTATTAGAACTTTTTAGGAGTCCATATATTTCCTAAATGATTCGGTAAACGGGGTGTTATTTCACTTTAGCGGGATGCAGCGGCTACCCGCGGCATTCGTTATCAACCTAGTTAGGCTAGTCCACCCACATCGTCTCCAGTTCGCCGCAGTGCCGCGGCCCCATATGGGTATACTCTCGGGGATTCGACTCGATTCGCCCCCGTTGGGGCGTCAAAGGAGACTGCATATGCCCACCACCTCAACCGACCCGCGCACCGCAGCCGCCGCGCTGCTGGTGCCCGGCACCACCTGCCACGGCTTTGCCGTCGAGCGCTGCGAGACCGTGCCCGAGCTCGACTCGGACGCTTACGTGCTGCGCCACGCCGCATCGGGCGCTCGCCTGCTGTACCTGGCGTGTGACGACGAGAACAAGGCCTTTGCCATTGGCTTTAAGACGCCGCCGGCCGATTCTACCGGCGTGTTCCATATTCTTGAGCACTCGGTGCTGTGCGGGTCGGCCAAGTTCCCCGTCAAGGAACCGTTTGTCGACCTGATCAAGAGCTCCATGCAGACGTTCCTCAACGCCATGACCTACCCCGACAAGACCATCTACCCCGTCGCCACCACCAACGAGCAGGACCTGTACAACCTGATGGACGTGTACCTGGACGCGGTATTCAACCCGGCCATCTACACCAAACCGACCATTTTTGAGCAGGAGGGCTGGCACTACGAGCTGGACCTGCCGGAGGGCGCCGAGGGCGAGAGCGACGGCAGCTCCGCGAGCCTGCGCGAGGGCACGCTGCGCTATAACGGCGTGGTGTTCAACGAGATGAAGGGCGCGCTGTCCGACCCCATGAGCGTGCTGGACGACGCCGTCAACGCCGCGCTCTATCCCGACACCGCCTATGCGCACGAGAGCGGCGGCGACCCGCGCGCGATTCCCGCGCTCACCTACGAGCAGTTCCTGGACACGCACGCGCGCCACTACAACCCCTCCAACTCCTACATCACGCTCTACGGCGACCTGGACGTGGACCGCGCGCTGGCCTTTTTGGACGAGCGCTATCTGTCGCAGCCGAGCGCTGCGAGCCGCCGCATGGACGCAGCCGTTGCCGCCGGCGAAGACCCGTCCACGCTGGCACCCAATCCGCTGGGCGTGCAGGCGCCCGTGACCTGCGAGTACAAGCGTGTCGAGATGGCCACCACGCCCGAGAACGCCGTGGTGGGCCTGGGCCTGGTGCTGGGCAGCGCGCTCGACCGCAAGCGCACGATCGCGGCGGATATCCTGTTTGAGGCACTGCTGGGCTCCAACGAAGCACCGGTTAAGAAGGCCATTCTGGCCGCCGGCCTGGGCGGCAACGTGGTGAGCTACACCGCGGCCGAGAGCCTGCAGCCCTACGAGCTCATCATGCTGCAAAACGCGCAGCCCGGCGTGGCGCGCGAGCTGCGCCGCGTGTTCCAAGACGCCTGCCGGGACCTATGCGAGCACGGCGTTCCGCGCGAGCGCCTGGAAGCCATTATCAGCAGCAACGAATACGACCTGCGCCAGCGCGACTACGGCATCGCCGACGGCGTGGCCATTGCGTGCGACGCGCTGAGCACCTGGCTCTACGATGACGACGCCGCAACGCTGGCGCTCAAGTACGGCCCGGTGTACGAGGAGCTGCGTGGCGAGCTGGACGGCAGCTATTTTGAGGACCTACTGCGCGAGCTCGTGCTGGAGAACGACCACATGGCACTGATCGAGCTGGTGCCGGTGGACGCCGCCGAGGGTTCGGAGGGTGCCGAGGCCGCTGAGCTGGCAGCCAAGCGCGACGCCATGACCGATGCCGAGCTGGCCGACGTGGTCGAGCGCACGGCCGCGCTGCGTGCCGCGCAGGAGGCCGAGGACACGCCCGAGGACAAGGCCACGCTGCCGCGCCTGCGCGTGTCCGACATTGGCGAGGCGCGCCCCGAGCCGCCGCTGGTCGTGGACACGACCGCGCCCATCGTCTGTCTGCGCCACGACATCCCTACCAACCGCCTGGCCTACGCCATGCAGTATTTCGACCTGAGCTGCGTCGCGTTTGAGGACCTGCCCTACGTGACGCTGCTCTGCCGCCTGCTTAAGCAGCTGCCCACGCGCGAGCATTCGGCCGAGGAACTCGACAACCTGCTCGCTGGCAAGCTAGGCTTTTTGAGCTTTACGACCGAGGTCATGACCCAGCCCGACGTGGACGGCGTGCGCCCCTACCTGCTAGTGAGCGCCGGCGCCCTGTCCGAGAAGATCGATGCGCTGGCGAGCCTGCCGCGCGAGGTATGGTCGAGCACGCTGTTGGCAGACGCCGACGCCGACCGTGTGCGCGACGTGCTCACGCAGATTCGCATTGGGCTTGAGCAGGGCTTTATCAACAACGGCCACTCAGCGGCGCTCGGTCGCGCGATGAGCTACAGCTCGCCTTCGGCCGTGGTGCGCGAGCAGCTTTCGGGCGTTGATTTCTACCTGTTCCTTCGCGATCTGCTCGACCACTTTGACGAGCGCCTGGACGACCTGCGCGCCAAGCTTGCCGAGCTGGCAGGCCGCATCTTTGTGGCCGATGGCTGCATGGCGAGCTTTACCGGCAGCGACGAGGACTTTGACGCGTACTGGGATGCCGCGGGCGACCTGGGGCTGGGCGCGGGCGATGGTGCCGGCCGCGACGCGCTCGTGGTGCCGGCGCCGTGCGACCGCCACGAGGCCTTTGTCATCCCCAGCGACATCTGCTTTGCGGCAAGCGCGTGCGACCCGCGTCGCTTGGGGCTCGACGTGACGGGCGCCTGGGCCGTAGCCGCCAACGCGCTCTCCTACGACTACCTGTGGAACGAGATCCGCGTGAAGGGCGGTGCGTACGGCTGCGGATTCCGCGCGGCTGGCGAGCGCCAGACGGCGTTCTACACCTACCGCGACCCGGCGATCGACCCCTCGATTGAGCGCGTGGCGCGCGCAGGCGAATGGCTCGGCAGCTTTGCGCCCGACGAGGCCGCCTTCGAGGGCTTTATCGTGAGCTGCGTGAGCGGCATGGACGCGCCAGTGAAGCCGTACGCGCTCACCAAGCGCCGCAACACGACCTACCTGGCCGGACTCGATCCGCACGCGCGCGAGGAGCGTCGCGCCCAGATGCTCGCCGCCACGCCCGGTGAGCTGCGCTCGCTCGGCGCCGATGTCACGCGCATCGCAGCCGAGTCGCCCACCTGCGTCTTTGGCGGCCGCGACGTCATCGCAAAGAGCAACGCCGGCTTTAACGTAGTCGACCTGCTCGCCTAGCCATCAAAGGTAGATTTTTGGGACATGCCTAAAAATCTACCTTTTTCTTTGGGGCGGTCGGGGCGGAGCGAACCAGCTTTGGCACGGGACGCCCCGCCCCGCCCGCCGGTTTGTCTCGATCTGTAACAGGTAGACGAGAATATGGGCTCCAAACGTTACAGATCGAGACAGTTTTGGGCGACACCGGCCCTTTATCTCAATCTGTAACACCTAGGCCCATTTTTGCCGAGTAACTGTTACAGATTTAGACAAACTGCCGCAGAAGCTTGTCCTCGGCCAAAACCACCACGAAGGGGACAGGCACCTTTGTGGTGGTGGTGGTTCGAACACTTGTTCCATACGTACATGTGTTCTATAGTATGGATGATTGCATCGGACTTAAATTGCAACTAGAATATAGTTGCAGAATGTGAGGCGGGATGACTCGAGCCGATAAACTCATCGCCCAACTGTTTAGCTGCCCCTCGACGTATCGGTATGCCGATTTTTTAAAAGTCATGGCCTCATATGGCTTTGAAATGGACAGCAAGGGCAAGACATCCGGATCGCGCGTTCGCTTTTACAGGCCATCGGACGGCAGAATGTTCGTGATGCACGCACCCCATCCATCTGACGAATTGACGGCGGGAACCATCCGAAACATCGTTCGATTTCTACAAGATGTCGGAGGCAGCCATGAGTAACGTTTTGGCTTACAAGGGTTATTTCGCCCCGGTCGAGTTCGATGCCGAACAGCACGTGCTGACAGGTATGGTCGCCGGCATTAGGGACGCAATTGTATTTGAAGGCTCCACGGTTGAAGAAGTGGAGCGATGCTTCCACGACGCCGTCGACGATTACCTTGAGTTTTGTGCCGAAAAGGGCAAGGAACCAGAGCGGGCTTTTAAGGGCTCATTCAATGTGAGAACAGGCTCCGAGCTTCACAAGCAGGCAGCACTGGCGGCGGCAAAGAAGGGTGAATCGCTTAACAAATTTGTGGCCGAAGCAATCGCCGCGGCGTTGTAATAGAGACGAGTCGCCATCAAAACCACCACGAGGGTGCCTGTGTTCCCTTCGTGGTGGTTTTCGCTGTTTGCCCAGATAAAACCTGCCAAAATAAACCTGTCCCTTTTTGGTAGGTTTGGGAGAGGAAGCCGGGATGGACAAGGCTGAGTTGCGGCGGGCGGTGATTGCTCGGCGTGATGCTCTTGATTTGGACTTGCGGGCGGCGAAGTCTGCTGATATCTGTGCGCGACTGGTTGAGCTGCTGGGCCGCTTGGATGCCGCGGCGCCGCACACCGTTGCCGTCTATGCCGCGATGGGTTCCGAAGTCGACTCAGCCGCGTTTGCCGCAGCTGCCGCCAAACGTGGCTGGCGCGTGGCCTATCCGTGCATGCTCTCGGCAACAGACACCGCAGCTTGTGGCCAGCGCATGTGCATGCGGGCAGTTGCCGTCAGCGATGCGTCCGCGGTGCCGTTTATCGCCCACCCCACGCGGACCTTCGCGGCCACGGACATCGACAGCGGCCGCTTCCCTATCGTGCCTGCCGAGGCTCTCGACATGATTATCGTGCCACTCGTAGCCTTCGACCGCGCCGGCGCGCGCCTGGGCTACGGCGGCGGCTGCTATGACCGCTACCTGCCCATGCTCTCACCCGCATGCCAAATCATCGGCATCGCCTTTGACGAGCAGCGTGTCGACCACGTCCCCACCGACGCCCACGACCTGCCGCTACCCCACATCATCAGCGCCTAACGGCTGGCGCACCTCCTGACGGCCTAGTGCTCCTCGCCGGCGCGGGCCAGGTCGTAGGGCGTGGTCTGGTAGACGTAGTAGTTGAGCCAGTTGGTGTAGAACAGCTGAGCCTGGCTGCGCCAGACGTTGCGCGGCTCGGCGGTGGGGTCGTCGCCCGGGAAGTAATGCGCCGGCACCTCCGGGTTGAGCCCGCGCTTCACGTCGCGCTCGTACTCCAGGCGCAGCGTGTCGGTATCGTACTCGGGATGGCCAAAGACAAAGAAACGGCGGCTGTCGGTCGACTTGACGATGTATAGGCCTACCTCGTCGGACACGGCCACGACCTCAAGCTGCGGCTCAGCCTCCACGTCCTCGCGGCGCACATCGGTGTTGCGCGAATGCACGGCATAGAAGCGGTCGTCGAAGCCGCGGACCAGCGGGCTTTGCGGCTTCACCAGATAATGCTCGAACACGCCACTTGCCTTGGCCGGTAGATCGTACTTCTGAATGCCGTAATGGTGATACAGGCCAGCCTGCGCGCCCCAGCAAATGTGCAGCGTAGAGTGCACGTGCGTAGTGGACCAATCCATGATCTGACAGAGCTCGGGCCAGTAGTCGACCTCCTCGAACGGCATCTGCTCCACCGGCGCGCCCGTGATGATCAGGCCGTCGTAGTGGATGTCGCGGATGTCGTCGAATGTGCGGTAAAACGTCTCCAGGTGGCCGGCGCTCACGTGCGTGGCCTCGTGCGTCTTGGTGCGCAGCAGGTCCACCTCCACCTGCAGCGGCGTGTTGGAGAGCTTGCGCATGATCTGCGTCTCGGTGGCGATTTTGGTGGGCATGAGGTTGAGGATGAGCACGCGCAGCGGACGGATGTCCTGGTGCAGCGCGCGGTACTCGGTCATGACAAAGATGTTCTCGCTCTCGAGCTGCGCGGCGGCAGGGAGGGCGTCGGGGATGCGAATGGGCATGGATGCTCCTTACGAGTCAGTTGCAGCTATGGTACAACGAGCAGCCCCATCCGCGCGAGCACATCGCCCAGCGATGCCGTCAGCGGCCCAAATCACTCCAAAAGTAGAGAATAAGGCATGTCCCAAAAATCTACGGCGCTTTAGCCTAGCAAAGTGGCAGCAGGACGCTACAATGGTTCGACGCGAAAAACTCGGCCGAAAGGATACATATATGTACCAGACGCGTAAGATCGGTGTGGTCGGCCAGGGCCACGTAGGAGCACATGTCGCCAATAGCCTGCTTATGCAGGGCATTGCCGACGAGCTGTACCTGTGCGATATCAACGAGGCCAAGGTGACGTCCGAGGTTCAGGACCTGCGCGACTCCCTTTCGTTTGTTCCGTATAACACCAAGATCGTCAACTGCTACGACCACTACGAGGAGCTGGCCTGCTGCGACGTCATCGTCAACGCCGCCGGCAAGGTCGCGCTGGCCGCCGGCAACCGCGACGGCGAGCTGTTCTTTACCACCGATGCCGCCCGCACCTTTGCCAAGCGCATCGTCGACGCCGACTTTGACGGCATCTTCGTGAGCATCTCCAACCCCTGCGACGTCGTGTGCACCGAGCTGTGGCACCTGACCGGCTACGATCCCAAGAAGATCATCGGCTCGGGCTGCGGTCTGGACTCCGCCCGCCTGCGCACCGAGATCTCCAAGAAGGTCGGCGTGAGCCCCAAGTCCATCGACGCCTACATGATCGGCGAGCACGGCTTTAGCCAGCTGGCCGCCTTTAAGGCCGCAACCGTCGCCGGCAAGAGCCTTAACGAGCTCCAGGCCGAGAACCCCGACAAGTACGCCTTTGACCACATGGAGGTCGAGGAGCTCGCGCGCAAGGGCGGCTATGTGACCTACCAGGGCAAGCAGTGCACCGAGTACGCCGTCGCCAACTCCGCCGCGCGCGTCTGCGCCGCCGTGCTGCACAACGAGCACGCCGTGCTTTCGGCCTCTACGCTCATGACCGGCCAGTATGGCGAGGAGGGCATCTTCACCTCCCTGCCGTGCGTGATCGGTGCCGAGGGCGTCGAGGAGGTCTACACGCTCGACCTGTCCGAGTACGAGCTCGAGGGCTTCCACAAGAGCTGCCAGCACATCCGCGACAACATCGCCCAGCTCGACTGGTGGGATGCCGAGGCCTACGACGCAAAGTAAGCGTCGGTTGCCGCGACACCTCGCGAATCTAAGCGCGATACCAAGCGGGCCGCGCCGGAAATCCCCGGCGCGGCCCGCTTTTTTGACTCGCGCTGCGCCCTTGCGAATCGAAGGTGAATGCTTTTCCGCGAAGTGAACGAGCAAAAATGAACCCCCGAAGCATCCACGCTTTTCAGGCGCCGTTTCCTGCGGTTTCGCCGAGTTTTTCCTGCAGTTTTGGCATCAAAAAGTGTGGATGCTTCGGGGTCCAAAATAGGTCGTTCACTTCGCGGAAAAGTATTCACCTTCGTTTTTCGACAGATGGAACAGGGCGCTTTAATCCTCAAACCACGCGATTGCGCGAATGGGCGAGCCGTCGCAATCCTCGATTTTGAGCGGTGCGCAGCTAAACCAGAACAGATCGTCGCCGCAACAGTCCAAGTCCTTTAGATTCTCGATGTTGACGATATCGCATGCGCGGAACAACTTCTTGTGGCGCGTCAGGTTTTCGTCCGCGATGGGGTCGAGTCCAATTACATCAAAGCCGATGCCCTTGTAGCCGCCGTCGATGATCAGGTCCAACACTTCGTCGTCCAAGCAAGGATAGTCGCCAAAGTACGCCTCGGTTCCCCAGCGCTTATCCCAACCCAAGTTGAACAGCAAAAACTCGGCCTGGGTCACCTTATCGCCATAGGGACGGAGTTGCTCCACAGTAATGGCCTCACCCTCGGCGAGCATGCGGCAATCGACAACCAATGCCCTGCCTATAAACTGGCTTGCCGGAAACGCATCGAGCGTCGTGCGGTCGGCAAACAGATGCGCCGGTGGATCCATATGCGTCCCCGTATGGGTGTACATCTGCATGAGCGTCTCTTTAAATCCGTCGTGCTCGTAGGTACTCGCTGGCAGCAGCTTGGGTGTATCGGCTCCGGGAAATACCGGCATGTCTTCCCTAATCGTGTGAGTCAAATCAAGCACGCGCATGTTCAGTCCCCATTTCTTTCTTGGCAAAGCAAAACGGGGCCCGCACTTGGCGGAAGCCCCGTCGTGAGAGGTTATTCCCGGTATATTAGTACTGCTCGATGCCCATGTAGCGACGGATCTCGGGGCTGTGGTCGAACACCTTGCCGCGGGCGGCGCGCAGCTCGCAGCTCATGTTGTAGAAGAAGATCGGCTCCAGGTACGAACGCACGCTGGCAGGCACGTCGCCCACGCCGTACTCGAGTGCGTCGAGCACCATGACCATATCGGTGTGCGTGTTGAGGAACGCCAGCGCGCGCTCCTCCATGGGGCGGCACTCGCCCGATCCGAGCTGCACAAAGTAGAACACGCCGGGCTCGGTGGCCTCGAACGGGCCGTGGAAATACTCGCCGGAGTGGATGTAGCAGCAGTGCTGCCATTGCATCTCCATGAGCGAGCAGATGGCCATGGCGTAGGTCTGGCTAAAGTTGGGGCCGGAACCGAGGATATAGAAGAACTTGTGCTGCTGGCAGAGCTCGGCAAAACGGGCGCCCAGCTCGGCGTTGACCTTCTCGCGCGCGGCGGGCAGCAGCGCGTCCATCTGCTTAAGGCCTTCATACAAGTCGGCGAGCGCCTCGTAACCCTCCTGCTGGTCGAGTAGCTCGGCGGCGATCAGAGCGCCGATGCCCTGCGGCACCTCGGCCTGTGGCACGCCTTCGCCCCACGGATAGACCCAGGTGGTCCACTTGCCGTTGTCGATCTTTGAGCCCTCGCAGTCAGTGAGGGCGATGACCTCGGCACCGGCGGCCAGCGCCATCTCGCAGCCGCCGACGACCTCCTGCGTGTTACCGCTGTGGCTGCAGGCGATGACGAGTGACTTCTCGCCAAGACTCTTGGGAGCCATCAGGCAAAACTCGCGTGCCGTGTAGACCGTCGAGGTAAACGTAGTGGCCTCGCGCTTGAGCAGCTCGTTGGCCGGCATCAGGTCGATCATCGAACCGCCGCAGGCGATCCAAAAGACGTTCTCAATCTTGCCCTTGCGCTCGATAATTTCCTGAACCAGATCGTGTGCGTTCACGGTGATGCTCCTCCTTGTGTGGCGGCTTTGAACGGCGGCAGCTCGTACCTGAGGTCATTCTATGTTGTCCTATTTATAGCACGCACGACAACGCCCGTGAAGCCATTTCACCAAACTTGTTCTATATTGTTCTATCTGTGGACGTTAGATGTCGAACACATAGCGCGAGCCCACGATCTTTTGGCGTCCGAGCAGCAAGGGCCGCTCGTCCTCATCGGTAAAGTACGCCTCCATATAAAAGAGCGGCTCGCCGACCGGCACCTCCAGCAGCGAGGCCGCCTGAGCATCGGCGAGCGCAATCTCCACGGTGCAGGGATCGGACTTGAGCGGCGCGCGGCCCGAATGCTCGGCAACGAGCGCAAAGATTGAGTTATCGGTGAGGTCTTTATCGGCCAGCGTCTGCAGGTAGGGATGGTCGGCCAGCACAAAGGCGTTGTTCTCGAGCATGACGGGCACGCCGTCTGCCGTGCGCACGCGCTCGACAACGATGAGCTCGCAGCCGGGTTCCACCCCAAAAAACGCCGCGTCCTCGCGCGTCGCCGCAACCACCGTGCGCGACACCAGGTGTGCTCCGGCCACCATGTCGTTGGCAGCGCAACCCTCGGAAAAGCTCTGAACGTCACCCTTTTGGACAATCTTGCGCTTGAGCTTGGGCGCGCACACAAACGTACCCCTCCCCTGCTGGCGGTTGAGATACCCCGCGCGCGACAGCTCCTCGATGGCGCGGCGCACGGTGATGCGTCCCACGCCGTAGGACTTCGCGAGCTCCATCTCGGAAGGAATGCGCGAGCCGGATGCGTACACGCCGCGCGCGATCTCGCCCTTTAGGTCGTCCATGACCTGCTGGTACAGCGGCACGGCGGACACCTCGGCGCGCTCGGAACGTTCGGTCTTGTTATCGGCTACCATCGTTACGCTCCATCCCGCGCATGCTCGGACTCAAACTCTTCAATCGCCGTCATAAACTGCTCGCCAAAGGCGTCGGCCTTTTTCTCGCCAATGCCGTTGACCTGGACAAGCTCGTCGCGCGTCTGCGGGCGCAGGCGGCACAGGCCGCGCAGGGCCTTGTCGGAAAAGACCATGTACGGCGCCATCTCCAGCTCTGTCGAAATCTCCTTGCGCAGGGCACGCAGGCGCTCGAACAGCTCGGCATCGTCACCCACGCGCGGGCGCTGATCCAACTCGGCCTCCTCACGCAGCAGATCCACCGCACGGCGGGCGCGGGCCGAGGCCTTGCGCTTGGACGCGCGACGCTTGACGGTAAAGGCGAACGCCTCGTCCTCGACCTCGCCGGCGCGCGGACCCAGCCCCACGACCGGGTACTGCCCCTGCAAGGTAGCCAGATAACCGCGGCCGCACAGCTGGCCGATGATGTCCTTGATGCGCCCGACCGATTCGCTCGACAGCTCACCGTAGCCGCGGTCCTCGTCCAGGTTCATCTGGCGAATGCGCTCGGTGTTGCCGCCGTGGAGCACGTCGGCGATCAGCGACTTGCCAAAGCGCATGGGGCGCGTGGCCACATAGCGCACGGCAGCGCGTGCCATATCGGTGACGTCCTCGACCTCGAACTGCGTGAGGCAGTTGCTGCAGTTGCCGCAGCCCTCGGCCTCGTCCGTGGCGGTGGCGCCCGCACCGGTCGCGGCAGCATGCTCGGCCGCGGCCTCGTCGCCAAAGTAGCGCAGCATGTATTCGCGCAGGCAGCCGGTGGTATTGCAGTAGCCCTCCATCTGGCTGAGCAGGCGATATCGATTCTGGAGCGCCCATGCGCGCTGCTCGTCGTCGAGCGCCTCATCGGTAGCATCGCCGCGGTCGATCAGAAAGCGGCGCATGCGAAAATCGTTGCCGTTCCACAGCAAGTGGCAGCTGGCCGGGTCGCCGTCGCGGCCGGCGCGACCTGCCTCCTGGTAGTAGGCCTCGATGCTCTCGGGCACGTTGTTGTGGATCACGTAGCGCACGTTGGGCTTATCGATGCCCATGCCAAAGGCGTTGGTGGCAACCATCACCTGGATATCGTCGTCGATAAAGGCGCGCTGGCTTTGGCGGCGGGCGTCGTTGCCCATGCCGGCATGGTAGCGGCCAACGCGAATGCCGCTGGGGCCCAGCGCCTCGGCAAGCTCGCCTGCCAGCGCATCGACTGTCTTGCGGGTCGAGCAATACACGATGCCGCTCTCGCTCGAATGCGCGATCACGTAGTCGCGCACCCATGCTGCCTTGGCTTTGTCGCCCATCTCCTCGCAGCCAAAGTAGAGGTTCTTGCGATCGAAGCCCGTCACCACCGTCGCGGGGTTTTGCAGGCCGAGCATCTGCTGGATATCCGCGCGCACACGCTCGGTCGCCGTAGCGGTAAAGGCCGCCACGATGGGGCGCTGCGGCAGGGAATCGATGAACTCGCGAATCTGCAGGTAGGCGGGGCGGAAATCCTGGCCCCATTGGCTCACGCAGTGCGCCTCGTCAATGGCCACGAGTGGCACGCCAATGCCGCCGTCCGCCGCGGCCTCCTGCGCAAAGGCTAAAAAGCGCGGCTCGAGCAGACGCTCGGGTGCCACGTACATAAGCTGGTAGCGGCCCTCGCGCGCCCGCTTGAGCACAGTGTTTTGCTGGGCCGGGGTAAGGCTGGAGTTGAGATAGCTGGGTCGCGCACCCGCCGCGAGCAACGCACGGGTCTGGTCCTCCATCAGCGACAGCAGCGGGCTCACCACAAAGGTGATGCCGGGCAGCATGAGCGCGGGCACCTGGTAGCAAATGGACTTGCCGGCGCCCGTGGGCATAACGCCCAGCGCATCGCGACCGGCAAGGATCGCATCGACCATGCGGTCCTGTCCCGGGCGAAACGAGGTGTAGCCAAAATAGGCGCCGAGCGTGTCGAGCGCCATCTGCTGCATGCTATCGGTCATGGTTTCCTAACGTCCAAGTCATCTGCCGCCGATTATACGCCGCCACGCGGACCGGTGCCGCGCGGTTGCCGGCCACGGGCGATGCAATCCGAAGGGAACGAGCGTGGATTTTTGGACACTTTCCGGATGAGCGTGGATAATCTCCCACTTTGGGCCCGCCATCGAGCCAAAAACGGGAGATTATCCACGCTCATTCTGCAAATTGCCGCTCTGGCGGGCTTGCAGCGTCGGCCGTTCCGCCGTTCGTTAGAACGGCGGAACCAACCCTACATGACCATAACGTAGCGCGATCCCACGTAGTACTGCTTACCCATCAGGACCGGCTCGCCATTGGGACCGATAAAGCCGGCACGCAGGTTGAGCAGCGGATCGTGCGGGGCAATGCCCAACTCGGCGGCCTGCTCGGCATTGGCGCGAACGGCCTCGACCGTGCGGTAGCCAACCGAGACAATCGGCGTTCCGCCAACACGCTCGACCTCGGCAAAAATCGACTTGTCCTCAAGATCGGCCGTCAACAGCTCACGGTAGGCGTCAAACGGCACAAAGATGTTCTCCTCAAAGATGGGCTCGCCGTCCGCCGTACGCACGCGCTTGATATGCAGCAGTAGCGCATCCTTCTGCAGGCCAAAGAACTCCATCTCGTTTTGGCGCGCCGGAACGATCTGGCGGTCGATCACATGCGCACCGGCCTTCATTCCGTTGTCGGCGCACAGCGCGGTAAACGTCTGCAGCGTCGAGGCGTGAAACTGGCGATTGATGTGCGGCGTGGAGACAAAGGTGCCACGGCCCTGCTGCTTAACCAGGTAGCCATCGGAGCACAGCTCCTCGACGGCGCGGCGCACCGTAATTCGGCTCACCTCGTACTGCTCGGCTAGCTCAAGCTCGGACGGAATACGCTCCTTGGGTGCATAAACACCTTTCTCGATTGCATCCTTGATTTCGTCGTAAATCTGCTGGTAAAGCGGTGCATTTTTAGGCGCAGGCATATCTAATCACTCTTATCGAAATATTGAAATAACTAATACGTATATAACGTCTAGTTTCATGTTACCTCATATTGATAAAACGATACACCACATACAGCAAATCCTTACTTGCCGTCGTCCTGCTGCAAGCTTTCCTGATCGTGCAGACGGGCCTGCCTGCTGGCCATGCGCGCGGGCTTGTCGGGATCGGGAACGGCTGTGGGCATGGGCTCGTCGACATGGCCGCCCCACCAGCCGCCCACAAAGTTGAGCGTGTGGAACACATTGATCACGGCGCCGGGATCAATGTCGCACACCAGCTTGATAATGTCCTGGCTCTCGTAGGTCGAGACAACGGCGTGCAGCAGGTACATCTTCTCGCGGCTATACCCGCCAATGACCTCGGCACAGCTAATACCATGCTGAAAATGGTCAACATAGGCGGTCATGACCTCGTCTGCCCTGCGCGTCGTGATCTGCAGCGTCACGCGGTCGTAGCGACGATAGAAGCTGTCGATGGTCTTGGTCGAAATAAACTGGAACACGATGGAGTACGCCGCGTTGTCCCAGCCAAACATAAAACCAAAGATCGCCAGGATAAAACAGTTAAAGCCAAAGATGACGCCCCAGATGGTCTTGCCGGTGTGGTTGGAAACCCACAACGCGATAAAGTCGGTGCCGCCGGTGGATGCACCGGACTTAAGCGCGATGGCAGCGCCCAGACCCGAGACCACGCCGCCAAAGATGATGAGCATGATCTTGTCGCCCAAAAACGGCGCGAAGTGAAAGACGTTGAGAAACAGCGACGAGAGCACGACCTGCATCATCGAGAAGATGACGAAGCGCTTGCTAATGCCGCTCCAGCATAGGAGCGCCACGGGGATGTTGAGCGCGAGCATACCGAGCGAGATGTCGATGTGAACGCCGCCCAGCGAGGTAACGCGATCGAGCAGGACCGCGACGCCGGTAAGACCGCTCGGGAGCAGGTCGGCGGGCTGAATGAACGCCTGGATCAGAAATGTCTGGAGAATGGCGGAAATTGTGACCGCCACGGCAGTAATGGCGCGGCGGACGATGGTGAGGCGGCCGAGCACGAGCACGCGGTCCGCGAGCTGGTCGATGGCGTTCGCCACGTAGGCTCCCTTCGAAGGCAGATGTAGTTGTGGGGCATGCCGGCGATTGTAGCATGGAGCGACAGAGGGCGCCTCAATTCACCCTCTCTCGACAACCATCAGAAGGACCGCGTAAAACCGCTCAAAAGAAAAACACCGTGAAGAGAGCGATCCCTTCACGGCGAATTCGGCATTTGCCCAGGTAAAACCTGACAAAAATAAACCTGTCCCTAAATGGCAGGTAGGATGTCAGTCAGGCTGTCGATGACAACGTCGGCGGCAGACTGGTCCAGGTTGACGCCCTCGTGCGGACGCAGTGCCAGGACTCGGGCGCCGGAACGCTTGCCGGCCTCGATGCCCAAAGGCGAATCCTCGATAACCAGGCACTCGGCAGGCTCCACCCCCAGCGCCTCCATGGCACGCAGGTAGATCTCGGGGTCGGGCTTAAACGCACTGCACTCGTGGCCGCTGATGGTGTAGTCCAGCACGTCGGCGATACCGGCAATCTCTACCAGCTCGTCGATGAGCTCGCGGTAGGACGAGCTCGCGATGGCGCACTTCACGCCGCGCTCGTGCAGCTCGCGCATTACCGGCTCCGTCTGCTCGTTGAGCAGCTCGGCATACGGAACGGGGTGGACCGGGCTATAGACCTGCTTGTACTCCACGCGCAGACGCTCGCGCAGCTCAACATCGTCGGGAACCAGCGACTTCCAAATGGCGGGCTCGTTAGACCCCGAAAGATCGGGGATCTCGTCAAAGTGGAACCCCTTCTCTTCCATAAACGCCACGCGACGGCGGTTGTAGAACCACTCGGTATCGACCAGCACGCCGTCCATATCAAACAGCACTGCCTTGATCATACGCATCTCCTCCCACCTGCCAAAAAGGGACAGGTTTATTTTGGTAGGTTTTATCTGGGGTTTTGTGACGCAACGGACACGCCCTCCCCAAAGCAAAAAAGGGGACGGGGCGCAAACCCCATCCCCTCTCAATCAACCCGTAAGGTCTACTTACTTGTGATTAGTAGGAAAGCTTCCACATGTAGCGACGCATGGTCAGCGGGTGCTGACGGGCCTCGGCGATCTGGTTGCCGTACTCGCGCATAACGGCGAGGTGCAGCAGCGGGTTGAAGTAGGTGACGACGCTCGCGGGCACGGCGTCAGCCAGGCCGTAGTCCTTGGAGTCGATCAGAGCGACCTTGGCGCCCATGCGCTCAAGGAAGGTGAGGGCGCGAGCGTCCATCGGACGGGTGGCGCCATCGGACATGAAGAAGACGTAGGGCTTACCCTCGGTGGAAACCTCGAACGGGCCGTGGAAGTACTCGCCGGTGTTGTAGGCGGCGGCGTCGATCCACTGCATCTCGGTGAACAGGAAGGCGGCGTGAGAATAAGCCATCTTCTCGGAGGCACCGGAAGCCATGAAGTAGATCATCTTGTCGTCCTTGAAGTCCTCGGCGAACTTCTTGGCGAGCTTCTTGCAGTGCTGAGCGGCGTTCTCGCAGAGATCGAAGACGTTGGTGAGGCCGGTGATCATGTCCTCGTAGTGGTCATAGCCCTCGGTCTGCTGAAGGATCTCGAGAGCAAGAGCGATGGCATAGCCGGGCTTCTCGCACTTGGCAGCGTAGTTGGCGTGGAAGCCGTGGACGATGACGTGGTCGGCGTCGACGGTCAGAGCGGAGCCAGCCTTGTTGGTGAGGGAGACGACCGGGCAGTTGTGCTTCTTGGCGGTCTTGTTGGCCTCAACGGTCTCGGGCGTGGAGCCACCGAGGGAGCAGGTGATCACGAAGGTGTGCTCGTTGACCCAGGAAGGCGTGTCGTAGTTGAACTCGTTAGCGGTGAAGATCTGAACGTTCAGCTTGTCCGTGTTGTTGGCCAGGAAGTACTTGGCGGGGTAAAGGTCGGACATGGAAGCACCGCAGCCGACGAAGGCGACGCTGTGGATCTCGTGGTTGGACAGGACGTCAGCGACGATCTGCTTAGGGAGGTTAAGGTCGATCTCGTACATCTGACACATTCCTTTCGATTTTTGCGACGCCACATTGCCGGACGCACGCAGGGTTACCGTGATATGAGCCGAGTCGCCGGCCCGTTGAGGATGTGTCAAAGGGACTGTCCCTTTGACACATTTAGGGATGGAAGCCTGCCTGGGGTATGGGATGCCAGGCAGGCTCCCGGGGGAAAGCGGTTAGGCGCTTAGTCGCGACTAGGCCAGGATGCCGACCGCGGAAAGGGCGATGCCGCCCACGATGGCGATCACGAGAAGCCAACCGGTGTTGACGTTCTTCTTGATGAGCCAGTACATAAGGCCGGTGAGGCCAAGGGAAATCATCTGGGGCATCATGCCGTCCAGGATGTCCTGGATCACGACAGTGCCGTCAGCGAACTGCAGCGGGGTGGTGGCGCCGATCAGCGTAGCAATCATGCCGCCCACGGACATAAGACCCACGATGCCGCAGACATACATGAGCTTCTCCATGAGGTCGCCGCCCTGGAGCTTGCTCAGGTACTCGTGGCCGCCCTGATAGCCCATCTTGGCTGCGAACCAAGTGATCAGCACGGAGGGAACGATGGAGATGAGCATGGCCAGGATCGGGCCCATGATGGAGCCCTGCTGAGCCAGCTGAACGCCCAGGCCGAAGGCGATAACGCGGATGGTGCCCTGGAAGAAGGAGTCACCGATACCGGAAAGCGGGCCCATGAGGGAGGTCTTGACCGCGTTGATCGAATCGGGATCGAAGTTCTCGGGATCCTTGGCGTACTCCTCCTCCATGGAGGCGGCGAGGCCCAGGACGAAAGCGCTCGTCTGCGGGGTGCAGTTGTAGAACGCCATGTGACGGTGGTAAGCCTCTTTCTTAGCAGCGAGCTGCTTGGGGTCGGACTCATCCGGATAGAGGCGGTCGAGCGTGGGAACCATGCCGTAGAGGAAGCCCATGTTCATCTGACGCTCGTAGTTCCAAGAGGACTGGATAGCCCAGGAGCGCCAGAAGAACTGGCTGACCTTCTTGTTCAGGGACACGTCCTTGGTTGCGGTTGCCATAGTGTGTTCCTCCTTAGTCTTCGTCGTCTTCGAGCGGATCGTAGTCGGAATCGACACCGGCGGCTGCATGGGAACCATTGAACTTGAAGCCCATGAAGACGACAGCCAGGCACACACCGATCAGAGCGACCGCGATGACGGACAGGTTGAGGTAGGCGGCGAGCAGGAAGCCGATGAACAGGAACGGAGTCATACCCTTCTTGATCATCATGGTGAGCAGCAGGGCCAGACCGTAGGCGGTCATGATCTTGGTGGAAACGTTAAGACCAGTGGACAGCCACTCGGGAACCATGTTGACGATGGCCTGGACCAGGTCGGTGCCAGCATAGACGGCCAGGAAGATCGGCAGGAAGTACATGATGGCGTACAGACCGGCGCCGACACAGATATGCATGCGGTAGGCGGTCTTGAACTTTCCGTTATCGATCGCGCTATCTGCCACATGGGTGAGGGCGGCGATGATGGAGCGGAACACGATGCCGAGGAGCTGACCCAGGACGGCGACCGGGATGGCGATCGTCATGGCGGTCTCGGCGGAAGCATCGGTCAGGCACGCGAAGGCAGCGGCCACGATGCCGCCCAGGACCATATCGGGCGGAACGGCGGCGCCGACCTGCACCAGGCCCATGGACACGAGCTCGACGGCGGCACCGACGGCAAGGCCGGTGGGCACATCGCCCAGCAGCAGACCGACGAGCGTAGCGCCAACGAGGGGCTGCTCGAAGTTAAGACGACCGAGCAGGCGGGAGTCCCACATGCAGAACACGCCGACGAGGCCGACGAGCACCGCACTGATGAACGTATTCATACCCTTCTCCTTTCAGTCAGGCAAATGCCTGGTTGATTACAGCTTGGCGTCGATGTCGACGCTCTGATACGTAGGGGTCTGCTGGACGTAGAGCTTGATGCCCATGTCGAGCAGCTGGTTGACGTCGGCCTTCTGGGTGGCGTCGAAGAAGACGGAGCTGTCCTTGCCGCCGACCTGCTCGGCACCGTCGTGGTTGGCGGTGGCGCCCAGGTTGATGGCGTCGAGCTTGTAGCCCTGGCAGAACTGCAGCATCTCGGCCGTGTTGCCAAAGACGAACATGACGCGCTCGCCGAGGGTGTTGAGCTTGTCCATCTTGGCGAGGGCACGCTCGACGGTGAAGACGTTCAGGCGCACGCCCTGGGGCTTGGCCAGCTTAAGAGCGCCCTTCTTGATGTCATCGTTGGCGGCAGCGTTGTCGACGACGATGATGCGCTCAGCCTGAACCTTGGTGGTCCAGGTAAAGACGACCTGGCCGTGCAGCAGACGGTAGTCAAGACGTGCGAGGACGATCTTGGCGGGACCGGAGCTGTGACGGGGCGCCTTGGCCTTCTTAGTGGGGGCCGCGGCAGCCTCGACCGGTGCGTTGGGGTTGGTCAGACCGGTGCGGGCCTCGTTGATGAGGGCCGCGAGCTCGGCGCCCTTGACGGGGGCGGGGCTCATAGCGAGCGTGAGCGCCAGCGGAATGTTGAAACCGCTGACAACCGTGAACTTCGTGCCGTTCTTGGAAAGCTCGACCATGTTGTTGTTGACCGAGCTACCGAGCATATCGGTTAGCACATACACGGTGTCGTCCGCGTTGAACGTGGCGATCATGGCGTCCACCTTGTTGGTGATGGGCTCCTTGTCGTCACGAGCAAGCGACACGACGTGGACGTTCGACACGTCGCCGAGAACCATCTCGAGCGTGTCTTTGGCGCCTGCGGCCAGGCCGCCATGAGATGCGAGAATGATCTGATTCATCTTGCCTCCTCCTTTTCGTTATGGTCATTATAACGTCTTATACGTTGCTTATATTGATAATTAGTATATAAACCGTTCGCGGGTGAAAAACGACCGTTGGCGGGTTTAACGCACTTGAAACGTTGGGGCTGGGTAGGCCGACGCTGGCTGGATAACCCCAGGTCGGACACCGCGCGCAACCCCCTATCGCACAAAGTACCAGGGGCTTTCCTGCACGGTGGGCTCCAGCGCAATGCCGGTGCGCTCGCGGAACAGATCCATGTCCTGCGATTTCTCCGTCCACCACGCGTTGGGCTTAAAGGTCATGCTCTCAACGATATGGCCGACAAAGGCACTGTTGCGCAACTTGGAGAAGTTGGTGTTCATAATCAGGATGGACGCGAGCACCAGCACGATGCCCAGGACCTTGATCGCGCCGGCGGGCTCGGCGTAGATGCCAATACCGACCAGAACGGTCGCCACGGTTTCGAACGAAGCCACGACCGGTACCTTCGACGTCTCGAGATCCATCGAAAGGCCCTGCATATAGAAGATGTACGCAAGAGCCGTCGGAATAAAGCCAAAGCCTGCGAACAGCAGAATGAGCTGCGGGGACATTGCCGCGGCTACATCGGACCACGGAGCCGAAAGCACTGCCATAAAGCATCCGCCAAAGACAAAGCCCCAAAACGTCACCGCCAGCGGATGCAGCGTCTTGGTGGCCATACGGCTAAACACAGCCAGCAGTGCACCGCAAAGTCCGGCGATCACACCCGACGCGACGCCCCAAGCCGAGAAATGGAAACCGGACAGGTCGCCGCTCGTCACCGCGAGCACGCAACCCACAATGTTAAAGACGATGGCGACGAGCTTGTTGGGGGTCACGTCCTCGCGATAAAGCACGCGGCCGAGCATGACGCCAAACACCGGCGAGGTGTAGAGCAGCACCGAGGCCGTGGACATGCCCACCTCGCCCATGCACTCGTAATAGCAGGTGTTGGCGACGGCCAAACCGACGATACCGACAAGTGCGCAGGGGACGAGCTCTTTAGGACTTGCCTTGAACAGCGCCATGGGACCCGAGGCTTTTCCCTCACGAGTACCTCCCTGGCAACCCATAAATGCCAAGACCGGAGCCATTAAGACGGCACCCGACAACAGGCGAAAGGCCGCCATACTCTGAGACGAAACGCCCAGGGCCGATATCCCGTTAACAAAGATTCCGATGGTGCCCCACATAAGCGCGGCGATCAGCACCAGCGCATAGCCCAGATTGCTTTTCTTCAACGCAGCCTCCTCGGTATCGTTTCCAATATGTTTCATGCTACGTTATAGTCGTTATATACATTTATCAAGACTGAAATCGGCGAACGGGAAACTTTTGAAACAAGGAGTGCCCCCAACTGCCAGCAGAAAGGGAACGTCCCCAAGTGCCGCTCTAGCAGTTGCGGTGAAATAGTTCTCAAACAGAGGTTTCACGCCCCCAAACAGGAACTATTCCACCGCAACTTATGAGGGGTATTGGGCTGTTAGGCCGCTCTATCCCTTAGTAGTCCAGCTTCCACATGTAGCGGCGCGTCATGTAGTCCTTGTGGGTGACGGCGGAGAGCGCGCGCATGTACACGTTGTTGAGGATCGGGGCAAAGATCAGGTGGTTGAAGTACTCGCTCACGCTGTCCTTGATGTCGTTGAGACCGAGCTCCTTAGCGTCGAGCTGGTAGACGCGCTCGCCACCGTACTGGTTGACAAAGCGAATGCCGCGCTCGTCGTTGCAGCGGCTGCGGCCGACGCTAATGAGCTGGAACAGCGAGGTGCGCTTGTCCAGGATCTCGAAGGGGCCGTGGAAGAAGTCGCAGGTGTTGATGGTGCAGGAGTCGATCTGCAGCATCTCCTGCACGTTGCAGATGCTAAAGACGTAGGCGGCACCAAAGAGCGGACCCTGAGCCATGACGTTGATGCAGGGCTTGTCGGCGTTCTGCTCGGCCCACTTGGCAGCGAGCGGACGGGTGTACTCGACGGCCTTGCGATAGATGGGATCGACCAGGTCGAAGGCGGCCATGGCGGTCTCGTACTCCGCGTAGCCCTCGGTCTGCTGCGTGAGCTCCATGGCGATCATGGTCACGACGGCAGAGTTGGTGCGGCCCATGCAGGACTCGTCGACGGCAAGGCTGTCGTACTGGATCTTGTAGTCGCAGACCTCGGTGAGGGCGGACTCGTCAACATAGATGGCGATGGTGCTGGCGCCGTGGTCCTTGGCGACCTGGGCGGCGACGATGGTCTCCTTGGTGCCGCGCATGGACACGACGACGGCCAGGGTGTTCTCGTTGACGTAGGCCGGGGTGGCGTGCACGAACTCGTTGCTAGTGTAGCTGGAGCTCACGACCTGCGTGGCCTCGTGCTCCATAAAGTACTGGGCAGGATAGTTGCCGCCGTTGGATCCGCCGGCGCCAATCCACACGACGCGCTTGATGCCGCCCTTGTCTGCCTTGTCAGCCAAAACCTGGGAGACGACGTCCTTAACCTGTTCCTGAGTAGTCATCGTGCATCAGCCTTTCTTCTCGTTTGATGCTGTCGATGGCATACAAGTTACATACATGTTTTAGCGATGTCGACTAGTTGTATGCTATATTTGTCTTAGAAATTTTGCTGATGCGGTTTTCGATAACTCGTTACCAGCAGTTTTATTGTTGTATTGGATACATGCTTGATTAGGAAAGCATACAAGTTAGATACAGGTTGATCGCATGAACGCTTCGTCTAAAAAGAAACTGGCCCAATACGAGCGCTTGGCGGGCATGCTGCGCGACCGCATCGCCGCCGGCACCTACGTCCGTGGAGACAAGCTGCCGTCCGAGATGGAGCTCATGGGCGAATCAGGCCTGTCGCGCAGCACCGTGCGCCACGCCCTTAAGGTGCTCGTTGATGAGGGCCTGGTGCGCACCGAGCGCGGGCGTGGCGCCTTTGTGGCCGACACGCCCGCGCTCCACGAGAACAACCTGGTGTTTTCGAGCTATACGGCACAGGTCCAGGGTCAGGGCATGAAGCCCACCACGCGCACCGTGGACTCGGGCTTTGCCAAGGCGACCGGCAGCATAGCTAAGTTCTTTGACGCCGCCATGGGCAGCAAGCTCGTCAAACTTGTCCGCCTGCGCTACCTGGACGACGCGCCGCTGTGTCTGGAGACCACCTACCTGCCGCCAAGCTTTGGGTCGCTCATCGATCGCGATATCAACGGTTCGCTCTACGCCACGCTGCGCCAGGAATTCCATCGCGCGCCGGCACAGGGGCACAAGACCTTTGAGGTGTGCTATGCCTCGCAAAACGAGGCATTTTTGCTCAACGTTGAGCGCGGGCAGGCGCTGATCCTGATCACCGACTACGTCTACGACACCGACGGCCGCCCGCTCCATGTCTCCAAGCGCATCCAACGCACCGACCGCGCCAAATACACCGAGCCCATCGGCTAACCTGCCAAAATAAACCTGTCCCTAAATGGTAGGTTTGAGGAGGTCGGGGAACCAGGTTGGTTTGGGTTGGTTAGGGACGCGCTCGGCCAGGACCAGCTCCATCCAGCACATGTCGTACCAGCGGCCGAACTTTTGGGCGCAGCGATCGAAGGCGCCCACCAGGCGATACCCCATATGGGCATGGAAATCCTGGCTGTTGTGCGTCAGGTACTCGTCGTCCTTGTCGTGCGGCACGGCGATGAGCGCGCACATGTTGGTGATGCCCATCGCGACCAGACACTGCTTGAGCGCATCGTGCAGCTTGCGGCCCAGCCCGCCGTGACGTACGTCGCGCGCCAGGTAGATCGACGTCTCGACCGACCAGTCGTATGCCTCGCGGCTGTTGAGCGGGCTCACATAGGCATAGCCTACCGGGCGCCCGTCCAGCTCCATCACCAGGTACGGATAGCGCTTGAGCGTACGCTCGATGCGCCCGGCGAACTCCTCAACGCTCGGCACCTCGTATTCGCAGGTAATCGCCGTCTGGCGCACATATGGCTCATAGATGGCAAGCAACGCCGGCGCATCATCGGGCGTCGCCAGGCGAATCGTAGGCTCGGACATCGCGGTCATACAGCCCTTCTCCCTCAAAAGCAAAGGCCGCCTTGCGCCAAACCCAGGCGCAAGGCGGCCCCTCGTCATAACATCAAGCTACAGGACAGCCGCCAGCGCGTCGATGTCCTCCTGCGTCGTGGCCCAGCTGGTGCAAAAACGCACCACGGTGCGGGTCTCGTCGTACTTTTCCCAGTACTCAATCGAGGCGTGCTCGCGAATGCGGGCCATGTCCTCGTTGGGCAGAATCACAAACTGCTGGTTCGTGGGCGTCTCCAAGAAAAACTCGTAGCCGCGCTCGTGCAGCACGCGACGAAGCGCCTGAGCGGTCTCAATCGCCTGGCGACCAATCTCAAAATACAGGCCATCGGTAAAGAGCGCCTCAAACTGCACACCCGTCAGGCGGCCCTTGGCCAGCAGCGCGCCGTGCTGCTTAATGCGCGGAATGGGATGCGCCGGGGCGTGCATGCCGCAAAACACCACGGCCTCGCCGCAAAGCGCACCGCACTTGGTGCCGCCGATGTAGAACACGTCGCACAGCTGCGCCAGCTCGGGCAGGGTAATGTCGCACTCATCGGCCGCCAGCGCATAGGCCAGGCGAGCGCCGTCCACAAACAGCGGAATCTCGCGCTTCTGGCACACCGCATAAATCTCGGCCAGCTCGGCCTTTGAGTACAGCGTGCCATACTCGGTCGACAGGCTCACGTACACGGCGCCCGGGAACACCATGTGCTCGCAGCTCTCGTTTTCGTAGAACACCTGGATATAACTTTCGAGATCCTCGGCGTGCATCTTGCCCTCGTAGCCGGTGATGGTGAGCACCTTGTGGCCGCCAAACTCGATGGCGCCCGCCTCGTGGCAGGCAACGTGGCCGGTCTCGGCGGCAACGACGCCCTCGTACGGCGCGAGCAGCATGTCAATCACCGTCGCGTTGGTTTGCGTGCCGCCCACCAGCAAAAACACGTCGGCATCGGGAGCCTGACAGGCCTCGCGGATAAGCTGCTTGGCACGCTCGGTATGTGCATCGGTGCCGTAGCCGGGCTGCGGCTCCATATTGGTGTCGACGAGTGCCTGCAGCACCGCCGGATGTGCACCGTGGGAATAGTCATTGTTGAACGCGAGCATGGCAATCCTCTCTTACCAGGTATCGTCCAGATGATTCAAACGGGGCTATTGTACGCCGTTGGGATAGGCAATACGCGCGGCAAGGCACTCAAGTGCCAACACCAGGGCAAAGCCGCAGCTCACGTCAGTCAAAAAGTGTGCACCGATCACGATGCGGCCAAAGGCGACGAGCGCCGCGACCACGGCAGCGACCCAAAAGACCACGCGGCGGCGCGACGGCTTTTCCTTAAAGGCCGCCGCGGGAAGCCCGGCGAGCATAAGGCCGATCGCCGCGTGCGCCGTGTGTCCGCTCGCAAACGACTTGAAGCCGTCCCTGATCACGCCAGCGGCGATATAGGCCCACTTGTCGGGGTTGCCGATCACCCACCACGGCTGAAAATTGAGCCCCGGCGTGACCTCGATCACGCGCATGCGCGGGCGCGACCACAACGGCTTAACAATGACGTTGAGAATGATGGCCTGAGCAACCCACACGGCAAGCACCATCAGCGCCCAGCGCGTGAGATCGTCGGGGTCGGTGTCGCGCGTAAGGCGATAGGCGATGAGGTTGGCCGCGATGGCCAGCGTAAACGTCAGTACCAGCTGAAACGCGATGAGCTTGCCGCCGACGCGCAGCGATCCGATAATCTCGTAGCCGACCAGGCCCACGTTGATCAAAACGCCCAGCGCGGCGAGCCACTTGCTCGCCTTGGAATCGGGGCGTGCCGAGCGCACGAGCATAACGCCCGCGACGCTCGCCGTCAGCTCAAACGGCAGCTCGCCGGCGGCCTCGATAAAGCGGCCGTACATGCTGCCGATGTTGAACAGCGCGCTCGAGATTTGGTAATCGAAAAAGGTGCCCACGCCCAGGCAAAGGGCAAGGATAACCGCTATAGCAGCGGCGTCTTTCTTGTAGATGTACCCGAACATACTTTCCTTTCGATGAAACCAGAGTGCCCAAATGGGGCGTTTGCAGCGTCGATCCGTTAGTCATCGTCGGACGCACCGAGCTGCTGCAGCAGCATGAGCGCCGCGGCCACCGGGCCGGTGCCGTCGTTGGCGTCGAGGCCGCGACCCAGGCCGCTGCCCGCGCCGGCGCCCGCCTTGTAGGGCACCGACAGCTTGCGGCTCTTGGGGAAGTTCACCGCGCCATAGCGATTCTTGAACTCAAAGGCTACCTTCTTGGGAACGTCAACCCCCAGGAAGGTAATGCGCCCACCGCTGAGCGTGACGCTCTCGAGCCCCAGGCGCTCACCGCGAATGCGGATGCGCGCGCGGTTGAACAGGTTGAGTCCCGCCAACGGCAGCTCACCGTGCGCAGCCTCGGTCTCCTCCTGCACCTCGTCGATACTCTCCAGGTCCTCAGCCGCCGCGAGCTTGCGGTACACGAGCACGCGCTGGTCCACCGCCGGCATGTACTCCTCGGACAAGAAGTAGTCGGCCGGCAGGTTGATGCCCACGCTCGCCGCCTCCACGCCGGCATCGTCATCGCCGCGCGCCTCGGCCACGGCCTGACCCAGCATCTGCGTAAACAGGTCAAAGCCCACGCTCGACAGGTTGCCGTGCTGCTCGGCGCCCATGAGCGAACCGGCGCCGCGGATCTCCAGGTCGCGCATGGCGATGCGCATGCCACTGCCCAGGTCCTGGAACTCGGAAAGCGCGGTCAGGCGTGCCGTGGCCTCCTCGGTAAGCGGCAGCTCGCCGGGGAACATAAAGTACGCGTAGGCCTGCGTGGCCGAACGGCCCACACGGCCCTTGAGCTGGTAGAGTTGCGCCAGACCCAAGCGCTGCGAGTCCTCGATGATAAGCGTGTTGGCGGTCGCGTTGTCGATACCGCTCTCCACGATGGTCGTGGCGATGAGCACGTCGATCTTTTTGGTCGCGAACTCGATCATCACGTCCTCGACCTCGCGCGGGCTCATCTTGCCGTGCGCCACGCCCACGCGCGCCTCGGGCGCGGCCTCGTGCACGCGCGCCACGGCGTCGTCGATGGTCTTGACGCGGTTGGATACGTAGTACACCTGGCCGCCACGACCCACCTCCAGGCGAATCGCCGCGCTCACCACGTCGGGGTCGTACTCCCCCACGTGCACGATCACGGGACGGCGCCCGGTCGGCGGCGTGGTGATCAGGCTCATGTCGCGCACGCCGCTCGTGGCCATCTGCATGGTACGCGGGATGGGCGTTGCCGAAAGCGTGAGCACGTCAATCTGCTCGCGCAGGTTCTTGAGCTGCTCCTTGTGCTGCACACCAAAGCGCTGCTCCTCGTCGATGATCACCAGGCCCAGGTTCTTGGGGTTCACGTCGGCCGAAAGCAGACGGTGCGTGCCAATAAGCACATCGATCGTGCCCTCGGCAAACGCCTTGAGTGCGCGCTTTTGCTGCGTCGGGGTGCGGAAGCGGCTGAGTACCTCGACCTCGAGGCCAAACGGGGCAAAACGCTCAAAGAACGTCTCGTAGTGCTGCTGGGCAAGAATGGTCGTGGGGCAGAGCACCATGACCTGGCGGCCGGAGTCCACGCACTTAAACGCCGCACGCAGGGCGACCTCGGTCTTGCCAAAGCCCACGTCGCCGCACAGCAGGCGGTCCATGGGCTTGGGTGCCTCCATGTCGGCCTTGATGTCGGCAATAGCCTCCAGCTGGTCGCGCGTCTCGTCGTAGGGGAAGCTCTCCTCCATCTCGATCTGCTCGGGCGTGTCGGGCGGACAGGCGATACCGGTAATCGACGAGCGGCGCGTATACAGGTCGACCAGGTCAAACGCCAGCTTTTTGGCGTTCTTGCGCGCCTTGTTGGTGGCACGCGTCCAGTCGGCGGTGTTGAGCCTGGTCAGGCGCGGCTTGTCGCCGTCGGGACCAACATAGCGCGTGATGCGGTCGACCTGCTCGAGCGGCACATAGAGCTTGTCGCCATCGGCATATTCCAGCAAAAAGTAGTCGCGCTCCTTGCCGCCCACTTCCTGGCGCGCGATCTCGCTAAAGAGCGCGATGCCATGCGTGGCGTGCACCACGTAGTCGCCCGGCTTAAAGGGGAAGGTGATCTGCGTAATATCGACCTTGCGACGGCTGCGCGCGCGGTTGGCGTCCATGCGGGCGTTGAGGTCGGCGATCGAGAACACGGCCAAATTGGCGTCGGGCACTACCACGCCCTGCGGCAGGGCAGCGTCCACAAAGGTCACACGCCCGCGCGAGATGGTAGGCACGGCAGCGCCGGCGGCAGCCTGGGCCGCGCCCGCCTCGAGCGAGCGGGCGTTGAGCGCATCGGCCTTACGCTCGCGAATGGAGGCATGGGCCTCCTGGCGGGCAGCACGGTCGGCGGAATCCGCTGCTGCCACGCGCACGCGGTCGCCGATAGCGCCGGCATTTTCGGGGGCGGCCGTCAGCGATTCCTCAAAGGTAATGCCCTCGTCGCCAAAGGTGAGCTCCATCGACTCGCGCGCGCCGCGGTCGGGGATGGCAAACACGCAGGCATAGCGCTTGCCCACGACCTCCTGGATGCGCGTCATAAAACGGTTGTCCGAGCCTGCGATGGCAGGCTGCTCAATCTTGAGCTCGGCCGTCACCGCACCGCCGGCACGGATGAGGCTCACATAGTTCAGGCGTTGCTGGGAACCAAAGTCGAGCTGCTGGGCACGCACGTACAGGCCGTCCAAGCGGTCGACCCCCGCCTCGCCGGCACGCGCCTCGATATCCTCGTAGGCGCGCAGGCAATCGTCGAACAGCGAGCGCGGCTCGGACAGCACCACGAGCGCCTTGCCGCTCACATGCGACAGCGGGCTCACGGTTTGGCCGTACATCACCGGCAAAAAGCGGTCGAGCTCAGGCGTGACGATGCGCGCATCCACCATCTCGAGCAGCGCCGCCAGCTTGCTATCGTCTTGGCTTGCGCGGTAGAGCGCCACATGCATGTTGTGGACGGCGTCGTCGGTGAGTGCGAGCTCGCGACAGGGGAAGATCTCGATGCTGTCCTCGTTGCCGATGGTCTGGCCCGTGGAGCTCACCATGCGGCGGATGCGGTCAATCTCGTCGCCGAAAAACTCAATGCGCACGGGTGCCTTTTCCTGCGCGGGAAACACCTCGACGGTGTCGCCGTGCACACGGAACAGGCCGGGCGCGTCGGCGGCGCCGGCATTGGTGTAGCCCATGCCTACCAGACGCTGCGGCACCTCGTCAAAGGGAATCTCCTCGCCCACCGCAAAAGTAGTGGACTCCCAGTAGCGGCTCTCGACCGGCGGCACGCAGCGCAGCAGTGCGCGGGCCGAGGCGACCATGATGCAGTTGTCCCCGCGCACGATGCGCCCGAGCGCCTCGCAGCGCTGGGCCACCACGGCGTCGTCGGGCGCCTGCTCGCGCCAAGGGTAGTCCTTGCGCTCGGGAAAACGGCACACATGCGCCAGGCCCACGTAGGCGGCAAGGCTGCGCGCAGCGCGATCGGCCGCATCCTCGCCACTTACGATGTAGACCGTGGGGCGCGGACGACGTGCAAACTGGGCGGCGGCCATAAGCGTGCGACCCGACTGCGACACAGCCAGCGTCACGTCCTCGCCGGCATCGAGTCCGGCCTCGACGATCTGCAGCGCCTCGGCAGTGTAGAGCTGCGCGGCTATACGGTGAATGAGCATGCTGTTCCTCCGGCATCGCAACGCCAAAAGCCCGCCGAGGCAAGCTCAGCGGGTCGTTCGTCAAATTCGTTGCCTGTCATGGTAGCGCATGGAGAGGACTCCAGCTCAAGCGTACGCCCAGCCCCGCAAAAAACGCCAGACGGACGAGCCGCCTGGCGTGATGGAGACAAATTCTAATTCCGGAATCTAGTCGTAATTGATGCTTTGCAGAGTGAAAGAAGGAGCGCCGTCGTCAGCGGTAACCTTTACCACGGCGGTCCCGGACATCATGGGCGTAGAGTCAGCCCCAATCGTCGACTTCAGTTGATCGGCAGGCAACCCATAAACGCTCTCAGGAACATCAGAGATCAAAGGAGAAGAGATGCCGTTATAGCTCAGCGCAACATAAGCCTCAAATGTAAGGCAATACGTGTTGTCACCCAGGTCTTCCGCGCCCGAAACGATTGCCGGAATAGGCGAGCCGGCAAAGCCGTGCATCTCATTAAAGTACAGGTAGCCGTCCTGAACCGTAGCCCTCGTTGCCAGATTGTCAGGCAGTCCGTCATCAGCGTCGATATGCATCTCGTCATCGGATAACGTTACGCCAAACAGTCGGTTCATCTCGCGCTTCATGGAATCAACGGGGACCTTGCTGGCATAGGATTTGCCGTCCACATCCCCACCCCTTTCCACGCGATTCGTAGTGTTTTCGAGCAGGTGGTTAAAGACGAAAATCGTCATGCCCCGTTTTTCCTCTGCAGTCAGACCGTCCGCCGCATCAAACGAGGCTAACCCACCTGCCCCGTCGCGCGCAAACTGTTCCTCCGTAAAGTTCGACAGAAACAGATTCGCGGCGGCATAGGTTGCCTGGTCATTGAGGTCGACCTTTACGCTGCTGCCCGTCTGCTCGGGCTCTTCCGGCTCTTCTTGCTCTTCGGCAGGCTTCTCCTTGGCGCTTCCCTTGTCCTTGTGCTCGGCCGAACCCTCGTCGGACCCAAGCACCGTAATCTGCGATGAGCCACCCTGCCCAAGCGGTCCCAACACGCCGGTCAGCGCCAGCGCAGCGCCACCGGCCACCAGCACGCCCGCTACACATATGCCGATAATCACCGCTCGCTTATGCGACCTCTTCTGCACGGGAGGCATTCCTACCGCCGGCATCGGCGCGGGCTCGGCGGGCGCGGCCGCCGGAGAAGTGGCGCCCATGCGCGCCCCGCAGTTCGTGCAAAAATCGGTTCCGTCGGGCATCTCGGAGCCACACTTGGTGCAAAACATACTCGGGCATCCCCTCACAACAAACGGTATCTGTCGCCATCATATTGAGCCTTCGCGGCGCAAATGTGTTGCGCAACATTAGCCGCCGTCTTCGGGTGCCGGCAAAACGCGCCGGGCACCTACCCCGTCACCCGTACGCTGGGGCAAAGGTCTGCCAGCGGGCACTCGTCGCACTTAGGTTTGCGAGCGTCACAGATCTCGCGGCCAAAGGTGATCCACTGGTGGTTGACCGACTCCCAATACTCGTGCGGCAAAATCT
>CATXJW010000019.1 GCA_958370325.1 uncultured Collinsella sp.
CTCATCCGGTTGCACCGGGCCGCGCGGCAAGGAGATATATTGCCAGACCGGAGGGGCGCCGGGAGCGGGAATCTGGGCGTACACATTTCCTACACAATTTGGGATCCGACTAACGTTTGCCAGCCGTTAACTACCGCTCGCCGAGCATCTCTTTATATAAGGCAGTCTCATGGTTAAAGCGGATACGTTCCCCTAGCTAAAGCACAGCCAGCATCGAGCAACTCATCACGTTCTTCCACCGAGAACCCCTCGGCGTAGACGCGCACCACTGGTTCGGTCCCGCTAGGACGGACCAGCAGCCACGTGTCATCCTCGAATGCTAAACGCAAGCCATCCATATGACTAACGTTTTGCGGCACCTTGCCACAAATCGACTTGGGGTTTACGCCCGGCAGCAGGGTTCGTAACGTTTCGGCATCTTCGGCCTCAAGGCGCAAATCGCGTCGACCGTAACTCGTCTTACCAAAACTGTCCTCGAGTTGGTCTACCAGAACGCCCAAAGGCGCGTCCGTCTTTGCCATAAGCTCACACAGAATCAGACAGGCGAGGATTCCATCGCGCTCGGGCATATGCGCGGCGATGCCGATACCACCGGCTTCTTCGCCGCCCATGAGGACGCCGCCCTTCTTCATCTCCGCCGCTATATATTTGAAACCGACTGGTTTGACGGTCACGCGGCAGCCAAGCGCCTCGGCAATGCGACGCACGAGCGTCGAGCATGAAAGATTGACGACGACGCGCCCCTCCAAATTACGAAATTGAACCAAGTCGCCCAAAACGAGCGCCATGATCTGATGCGGATGTATATATCTGCCGCGCTCGTCAACCGCGCCGATACGGTCGGCGTCGCCGTCGGTCACCAGGCCAGCGCAAGCTCCGTCCTCGATAACCGTATGCTCGCAAGCGTCCACCCACGGCTCAACGGGGTCGGGGCAGATATCTTCTTGGTCAGGCGCCTGCCCGGCGTGAATCTCGTGCACCTCAACGCCAAGCTCGCGCAGCAAGTCGGCTAGATAGCCCTGGGCTGCGCCGCCCATGGGGTCAACAACCACGCGCAGGTGCGCGGCGCGGATGGCTTCGGCATCGACAAACGATGCCACCGCTTGCATATAGTCAGGAATGATATCCGCGGTGCGATATTGCCCCTCGATCCCCATTGGCTCGGGAGCCATGGTCTCTTCGAGCTCTTCGATGACATCCTGGTTGGCGGTCGAGCCGTCACCCATGCGAATCTTGAGACACAGATAACCCTGCGGATGATGGGACCCCGTCACCATGAGCGCGCCGCACGCCTCACCGTCATAAGCCGCCGCCCACGTAAGGGCAGGGGTCGGAACAGGTCGCGAAGCGAGCACGGCGTCTAGCCCGTGCGCTGCTAGCACACCCGCCGCAAGCTCAGCGAACTCGCGCGCCAGGGGCCGAGTGTCGAACCCTATATATACCGTTTTGCCCGGATTGGTCTTTTGCCACAACTCGCCGACGGCATCGGCGATACGGGCAACGTTATCGGCAGTGAAGTCCTCATCGACGCGAGCGCGCCAACCGTCAGTTCCAAAATGAATTATCGCGCACACGCGCAGACACCTCACAGTGTTTGGATCATGGTACGCATGAGGTATACCCGCGATACACACTCGGCAACCTGCCGGCACCAGCATTCACCATTTGGGCAAATGCTGCCGAGGACATGCAGGCAATAAAAAAACCGCCCCGTATGGAGCGGTTTTGCCCTTTATATATCGAGCGCCTCGGCCATCGCTGCCGTAGTGATTGCCGTGGTTCCACAGCAACTGCCCACCATTGCGGCACCGGCATGTCTCCATTCGATGCATGCGCGCGCGAAAGCTTCGGGGTTCTCGTGCCATACGGGGCCATCCTGAGTCTGGACCGGATCGCCCACGTTGGGACGCACCGTGACGGGAGTAGTCGCCGATGCAACCATCCTGGGCACCGCCGCGTTCGCGGCCGCAAGCGAACAGCAATTAACACCAACCGAGTTTGCGCCGTGTTTTTCGGCGTACAAAACGGCTGCCTCGATGTTGAGGCCATCGCCCAACAGGTCGCCTTTGTCATCAACGACAAAACTCACCAGGACAGGCATGCCGTCAGCGGCATCTCGAGCGCCGGCAAGCATGGGCTGCAAATAACGGATAGACGTCACCGTCTCGATCAGCAGACCATCAACACCAGCATTGAGCAAGGCGTGCGCCTGTTCGCGCGCAATGCCTCGGATCTCACGAAACTCGGCAGAGTCCTCGGCAAACCACTCAATACCGATCGGACCCATCGAGCCCAGCAGCAGCTGAGGGTGCGCCTGGCGGGCATCGTCGACGGCCCCGCGATTGACCTCCGCCACGGACGGCGCAATCTGGTCGTGCTTGAGGGCATAGCTTGATGCCTGAAAGGTATTGGTAATGAGCACCTGCGCACCGGCGGCGACATACAAGCGATGGATACGAGAAACGGTCTGCGGCTCCGCCAGATTCCAAAACGCCGGTGGAATATCGGCGGCGTCGTACTCACTCAACAGAACACTGCCCATGGGGCCCTGCGCCAACAAGGTCTCGCTCGACAAGCGGCGCGTAAGTTCCTCGGCACCAAAGCGGTTGTAATAACTCGTATCCATATATATCCCGCTATTCCTCGACGCTGATTCCCTGCTTTTCGAGATAGGCGAGCCAGCGGCTCATCGTGTCCTCGGATAGCGCATGCTCCATCATGCAGGCCTCGGAATCGGCTCGCTCAAATTCGACACCGAGCTCCTGAACCAAAAACGTGCGGATGAGGCGATGACGGTACCAGATAGCCGTGCCAACCTCGCGGCCGCGATCGGTCAGGATTACCTTGCCATAGTGCGATTGCTCGACAAGCTCGGATGCCTTGAGCGCCGAAACCGCTTTATTGACCGATGCCTTGGAGACGCCAAGGCGCTGCGCGATGTCGACCGATCGCACGCCGTTGGTTTCCCCCTCTTCGCTTTCAATGCGAACCATGCACTCCAAGTAGTCTTCGTTCGCCACCGTCAGATGTAGTTCGCGCGAGCTATTTGTCGTATCCATGATCTTCCGTCCCTTCTGCATTCAATGGCTGATTCTACCCCATCCAAGCGTCGCGGTATGCCGTGGCATACCGTGCTAGAGTTCTTGTTGCACACGACGACCAAGATTGGAGCGGTCTTTATGGAAAACACCACCACGAACCCCGATGTCCTCGAACGCTTTTTGCGCTACGTCCAGATCAACACGCAGTCCGAGGATGCAAACTGCGACCAGGTACCTTCGAGCGCCGTTCAGTTTGACCTTGCCAACGTGCTGGCTGAAGAGCTGCGCGAGCTTGGTGCGGAAGATGCCCACGTGACCGAGCATGCCTATGTCTGCGCGCACATCCCCGCAAGTGCGGGCGCTGAGGACAAGCCCGCCCTGGGCCTGATCGCCCATCTCGACACCACCGAAGTTGCACCGGGCGCCGGCGTGAAGCCGCACATCGTACACTACGAAGGCGGCGACCTGGTCTGCGGCACGGTTGACGGTAAGCCCGTTGCCATGAGTACCGCCAAGCTTCCCGCCCTGAACGACCTCGCGGGTGAGGACTTGGTCTGCAGCGATGGCACCACGCTGCTGGGCGCGGACGACAAGGCAGGCGTCGCCGAGATCATGTCGCTTGCCGCGCGTATCGCTCAGGACCCTTCTCTGCCCCATCCCGCACTCGGCATTTGCTTCTGCCCTGACGAGGAGATCGGTCACGGAGCCGAGCTGTTGGATATCGATACCTTTGGCTGCAAGTACGCCTACACGGTCGACGGCGGCCCCATCGGCGAGCTGGAGTGGGAGTGCTTTAACGCCGCCGAGGCGATCATCCGCTTTGAGGGCCAGTCCATCCACCCGGGCGACGCCAAGGGTCGTATGGTCAACGCAGGCAATCTGTTCTGCGACTTCAACGCGTTGCTCCCCTACGTGCAGCGCCCGGAGTATACGGAAGGCTACGAGGGCTTTTATCACCTTGAGAGTGTATCTGCGACCGTCGATCACGCCACGGCGCGCTATATCGTCCGCGACCATGACGCCGCCAAGTTCCAGCAGAAACTCGACCTTATTGATGCCGCCGCCTCGATGCTCAACCAGCGTCTGGGTGAGGAGCGCGTGACGGTCGAGATTAATCAGCAGTATCGAAATATGGCCGAGATCGTTCGTGACTATCCCGAGCTTATTGATGTTGCCAAGGAAGCCTACCTTACCTGCGGCGTTGAGCCCCAAGTGCTGCCGATTCGCGGCGGCACCGACGGCGCGCAGCTGTCGTTCCGCGGTCTGCCCTGCCCCAACCTTTCCACCGGCGGCTATTGCTACCACGGCGTCAACGAGTTTGTCCCGGTCAGTTCACTCGTGAAGATGACCGACGTGCTCCAGGAGCTCGTCGCCCGCTTCGCATAAGCCTGGCTGCACAAGTCCAAAAGACGAATCGCCCCGTCCTCAACCGAGAACGGGGCGATTTTTTGCTGCAATGAGAACAGGTTGACGCACGCCAGCCTCTTAACGCAAGGAGTGTCCCAAACTGCCGGCACAAAAGGAACGTCCCCAAGTGCCAAGTGCATCAAGAGTGTCCCCTTTGACCAGTCGTTTAAGAACGTCCCCAATGACTAACGTCGCAGGTTGAGGACGGGCAGCGAGCGGGTCGCATTTGAGACAAGGTGACGTGAAACGAAAGGGCGCTGACCTTCTGGTCGCGCCCTTGAAGTTGAACGTCAGATTGTCCAAATGCGGCCCGCGCAGCGTCAAGCGGTTACGCGGTTTGGAAAACCGCGTAACTTAGTAGTTGGCTTCGTAGCCGTTGCCGTCGCCGGTGGGCTCTTCGTAGTAGTCCGAATCGCTCGAATCGCTTGAGTCATCGGAATCGTCAGAGCTGACCGATGAGGTTGCGGTACCGTTTGCGTAGTCGTCAGACGTGTTGTTGTTCAGGTCGCCGATCGTAGAGCTGGAACCGTCGGAAAGACCCATGGTGTTGGGACCCTTGGGATCCTTGCCGGCATCGACGCGCTCCATCATTTCCTTGAGCTCGTCCTCGTAGACAAAGACGTAGCTCACGCCGTCGATCATGGTGCTGTCGTCGGCGTACGAGGGCAGGTTGGCCGAGTAGATACCGTCGACATCCATACCGCGCATGGCATTGACCGTAGCCACGATATCCTGAACGCTCATATCGGTTACGAGCATATCGGACAGCGAATTAACCAGGCCAAAGATCTTCGTGGCATCGAAGTTATTGAGAATCTGGTTGGCAAGGGCGCCAAGCACCTGACGCTGGTGGCGCATGCGCGTGTAATCGCCGTCGGCATAGGTGTAGCGGCAGCGGGCATAGGTAAGGGCGGTGGCACCGTCCATATGCTGCTGGCCAGCGGTAATCTTGATATCCAGGTGCTCGGGGTCGTCAACATCATCGGTTGCGTTAATGTCGATACCGCCAACCGAATCAATCAGCGCCTGCATACCGTCGAAGCTGACCTCGGCATAGTGGGAGATCTGAACACCGCACAGCTCGTTGACCGCCTCGACCATGGCCTCGGCGCCGCCAACGGTATGGCAGGCGTTGATCTTCATGGTCTCGCCCTTGTACTCGACCTTGGTGTCGCGCGGAACGGAAATGAGCGTCGCCTGCTTTTGCGTGGGGTCGATGCGTGCCAGGATAATCGAGTCGGCACGATACGTATCCTCGCCCGGACGGCCGTCGGTGCCAAGAAGCAGCACGTAGAACGGATCCTTTGCCTCATCGGTGTCAACCAGAACCCGACGCAGATTGTCAGTAATGACATTAGAATCGCCGAGCTTGCCCATAATGGTGGCAAACCACAGGCCGGCAGCGGTAGTGGCACTCAGCAGCACGCCAAGCACGACAATGAGCGCGACGTGACGAATCGTGTGGCTACGACGACGTTGGCGAGCGCGCTCGGAATAGCGAGCCACGTTATCGCGACTGTAGATCTTGGCCTGCGCACCAGTTGAGGGTCTTCGGGTGGTGGTATCCGCGAGGGGCTTTTTATTAAACATAGGCAACCTGTATTAGTAGATGACGGGATCGGGGACGGTAGCATGCTCGACATGCGCGCCAAGCGCCTGCAGCTTTTCGACAAACTGCTCGTAGCCGCGCTTGATGTGATGGATAGCCGAAACCTCGGTCGTCCCGTCGGCGATCAAGCCCGCTACGACGAGGGCCGCTCCGCCGCGCAGATCGGGCGAGGTAACCTGTGCACCCGAGAAGCCCTTGACGCCATGAATCATGGCATGATGGCTCTCGATACGAATGTCGGCACCCATGCGCACCAGCTCAGAGGCAAACATAAAGCGATTCTCGAAGATGTTTTCGGTAATAACAGAACTGCCGTCGGCAAGGGCGGAGAGCACCATAATCTGCGCCTGCATGTCGGTCGGGAAACCGGGGAACGGAAGCGTCTGGATGTCGACCGGCTTGATACGCTCGGCACGGTTCACATGGACGCCATCCTCGACGCGCTCGCAGTCGATACCCATGAGCTCCATCTTCTTGAGCACCATGCCCAAGTGAATGGGGCAAAAGCCCGTGACATCGACACCGCGATCGTCGGCCATCAACGCACCGGCAACGATAAAGGTACCGGCCTCGATGCGGTCGCCCACCACGCGATGGGTAACGGGATGGAGCTCTTCCACGCCTTCGATAGTCACGACGGGCGTACCGGCGCCAACAATCTTGGCGCCCATCTCGTTGAGCATGTTAGCGAGATCGACGATCTCGGGCTCGCGGGCGGCATTGTCGATAACCGTGGCGCCCTGTGCGCGCACAGAGGCCATGATGAGGTTCTCGGTCGCACCGACGCTGGCGAACTCGAGCGTGACGGTGGTACCGCGCAGACCTTGGGGCGCATTAGCGTTGATGTAGCCGTGAGCAGTGTCGAACTCAACGCCCAGGGCCTCAAGACCCAGGATGTGCATGTCGATCTTGCGAGCACCCAGGTTGCAGCCGCCCGGCATGGCAATTTTGGCGCGATGGAAGCGGCCCAGCAGGGGTCCCATGACGGCGGTGGAAGCGCGCATCTTGGCAACGAGCTCGTAGGGGGCCTCCCATGAATCGACCTGAGAGGTATCAATCTCGAGCGTGTGCTCGTCGAGAACATCGATCGTAGCGCCCATGCCCTTGAGCACCTTGCCCATCACGTGGACATCGGAAATATCGGGCACGTTCTGCAGCGTCGTCTTGCCCGGCGCCAGAAGCGTTGCCGCCATGAGTTTGAGCGCGGAGTTCTTGGCGCCCGAGACGGGCACGGAGCCTCCGATGGCGTGGCCACCCTCAACGCGGATAATATCCAAGGTCTACCCTTTCAAAAAGCATGCCCGGGGTGGCTGGGCCATCCCGGGCATGATGTGTTCGCAAATGGTCGAACGCTAAATCGTTTGACTATTGGGCAAGCTTGAGCTTACACCATGCGATTTCATTATAGAGGTAGGCGCGGCGTGCATCATCCTCCGACAAATTACCCAGCTTCTCTTCAAAACCTTGAATATCAGCTTTAAGCTTGTCGGCATCGACAGTCGCCAAATCGCAAGCGCGCTCGGCGAGAACGGTCACGACATCGTCCGCAACCTGGGCATAACCGCCGGCCACGGCAAACGTGTGGTCGACAGTGCCCATGGCCTTATCGGAAACGCGAACGTAGCCGCGGTCGATCGTGCAGATCTCGCTGGAGTGAGCAGGCAGGACGCCAAACTCGCCATCCGTGGACGGAATCGACACAAACGCAGCGTCGCCCTCATAGGCGCAGCTCACGGGGCACACGATGCGGATACGCATAACCTACTTCTCCCCCATCTTGCGGGCGCGCTCGCGCACGTCCTCAATCGTGGAAGCATAGCGGAAAGCCTGCTCGGGCAGGTCATCGGCCTTGCCGTCGACAATCTCGGCGAAAGAGCGGACGGTATCCTCGACGCGGACGTAGACACCGGGGTTGCCGGTGAACTTCTCGGCGACGTGGAAGGACTGCGAGAGGAACTGCTGAATCTTACGGGCACGGTTGACCGTAAGACGCTGCTCCTCGGACAGCTCGTCCATACCCAGAATGGCGATGATGTCCTGAAGGTCGGAGTACTCCTGCAGGAGCTCCTGGACCTTGACGGCGACACGGTAGTGCTCCTCGCCAACGATCGAGGGATCGAGAGCGTCGGAGGAAGATGCGAGCGGGTCGATAGCCGGGAACAGGCCGAGCGACGAAATGCTACGCGAAAGAACCGTGGTGGCGTCGAGGTGCGTAAACGTCGTGGCAGGCGCCGGGTCGGTCAGGTCGTCTGCGGGGACGTAGACAGCCTGGACGGAGGTAATGGAGCCCGTCTTGGTCGAGGTAATGCGCTCCTGGAGGTCGCCCATCTCGGTTGCCAGCGTGGGCTGGTAACCAACGGCGGACGGCATACGGCCCAGCAGTGCGGAAACCTCGGAACCTGCCTGGGAGAAGCGGAAGATGTTGTCGATGAACAGCAGAACGTCCTGGCCGCGATCGCGGAAGTACTCAGCGGTGGTAAGGCCGGCCAGACCGATGCGCAGACGCGCTCCGGGCGGCTCGTTCATCTGACCATAGACCAAGCAGGTCTTGTCGATAACGCCAGACTCGCTCATCTCGAGGAACAGGTCGGTGCCCTCGCGGGTACGCTCGCCGACGCCGGTGAACACCGAGGTGCCACCGTGCTCCTGGGCGAGGTTGTTGATGAGCTCCTGAATCAGAACGGTCTTGCCGACGCCGGCGCCGCCGAACAGGCCTGTCTTGCCGCCACGGATGTAGGGCTCGAGCAGGTCGACGGCCTTGATGCCGGTCTCGAAGATCTCGGTCTTGGTGGTGAGCTCGTCGAAACGGGGCGCTGCATGGTGGATGGGGTAGAACTCCTCCACCTCGGGCATGGGCTTGCCGTCGACGGGCTTGCCCATGACGTTCCAAATTCGGCCGAGCGTCTTGGGGCCAACGGGCATCTTCATGGGCTCACCGGTATCGGTGGCGATGAGGCCGCGCTGCAGGCCGTCGGTCGAGGACATGGCGACCGTGCGGACGACGCCGCCCGGAAGCTGGCTCTCGACCTCGAGGATCGTGCTCAGATGACCGATCGGGGTCTCGGCCTCGACCGTGAGCGCGTTGTAGATCGGGGGCACCGCGCCGTCAAACTTGACGTCGACGACAGGGCCGATGATTCGCACGATGCGACCATCACCGGCAGTCGTCTTCTTGGTGGCTTCCTCGACCGCAAGCTTTACGGTGTTATTAGCCATTACTGTTCCTCCAATGCTGAGGCTCCGCCGACGATCTCGTTAATCTCGGTCGTGATCGAAGCCTGGCGCACGCGACTATACGTGCGGGTAAGGGTCGAGATGATCGCGGTGGCGTTTTCCGTCGCGGAGTGCATGGCCTTGCGGCGTGCACCCTGCTCGGCAGCCGCCGAATCGATCAGGGCCTGGTAGATGACCGTCAGGATGTAAGACGGCACAAGCTTGCCGAGAACATGCTCGGGAGAGGGCACGAACTCGAACGTGGACGAGATGCGCTTAGGGGCGTCGGTCTCGTTCTTACGCGGACCGTGGGCCATAGCGATCATCTCGGGGTCGAGCGGCAACAGATGCTCGACGCGAAGCTCCTGATCCACGCGGTTCTTGGCGTGGTGGTAGACAAGCTCGACACGGTCAAGCTCACCGGCACGATACGCATCGCAGATATGAGAGGAGATCATGCGGGCCTGATTGAAATCGGGCTCAGAGGAGTTGCCCTCAAAGTGCATGACGACGTTTGCGCGGTCACGGAAATACGTGGCCGGTTTGCGCCCACACGCGATGATCTCGCACTCGATGCCGTCGTTCGCCCAAGAAGCGGCGAGCTTTTCGGCCGTGCGCTCCACCGTCGTATTGAAACCGCCGGCAAGGCCGCGGTCCGAGGCAATAACGACAATCAGGCCATGCTTGACGCTCTCATGCTTCTGCAGCATGGGATCGGTGCCCGAACAGGAAGCGTCGCCGGCGACCGTCAACATGACGTCGGTCAGCGCCTCCTTATAGGGCTCGGCCTGCTTGGAGCGATCGAGGGCACGACGGATCTTGGCCGTAGAGACCATCTCCATCGTGCGCGTGATCTGCTTGGTCGTGGTAACCGAGGAGATTCGCTTCTTAATGTCGCGAAGGTTGGCCATGGGGCTTAGTTCTCCTCTGATCCAGAAACATCCGAATGGTGCTTGGCCATGAACTGCTGTTTGAAGTCGCCGATGACGCGCAAGAGCTCAGCCTTGGTGTCATCATCGATCTTCTTGGCGCGAACCTTGTCGAGCAGCGAGCCAAAGCCATTGTCCATGTACTCGATGAGCTCGGCACGGAAGGGCAGCACGTCGGCGATCTCCAGGTCATCCAGGAAGCCCTCGTTGCCAGCGAACAGCGTAACGATCTGCTCGCCAACCTCAAACGGCTTGTAACGCGGCTGCTTCAGGAGCTCGGTCATGCGAGCACCATGGGTCAGCTGCTTCTGAGTAGCCTCGTCGAGGTCGGAGCCGAACTGCGTAAAGCCAGCGAGCTCCTGATAGGAAGCGAGGTCCAGACGGAGGTTGCCGGCGACCTGCTTCATGGCCTTGGTCTGCGCATCGCCACCGACGCGGGACACGGAGATGCCCACGTCGACTGCCGGGCGCTGACCCTGGAAGAAGAGCTCGGACTGCAGGTAGATCTGACCATCGGTAATGGAAATGACGTTGGTCGGAATGTAGGCCGAGACGTCGCCGTCCTGGGTCTCGATGATCGGCAGTGCCGTCATGGAGCCATAACCGTTCTTCTTGGACATCTTGACGGCACGCTCGAGCAGACGAGAGTGCAGGTAGAAGATGTCGCCAGGATAGGCCTCGCGTCCGGGCGGACGATGCAGCGTCAGCGACATCTGACGGTAGGCCACAGCCTGCTTGGACAGGTCGTCGTAGATGACGAGCACGTGGCCGCCGGGGTTGGTCTCGCTGGCGGGCTTGCCGTCCTCGCCGTTGTACATGAAGAACTCGCCGATAGCGGCACCGGCCATAGGCGCGATGTACTGCATAGGGGCGGAATCGGCAGCGGTGGCCGAAACGATGATGGTGTAGTCGAGCGCACCGTGCTGAGCGAGGGTCTCGCGGATGTTGGCAACCGTGGAGGCCTTCTGGCCGATGGCGACATAGATGCAGACCATGCCCTTGCCGCGCTGGTTGAGGATAGCGTCGATGGCGATGGCGGTCTTACCGGTCTTACGGTCGCCGATGATGAGCTCACGCTGACCGCGGCCAATAGGCACCATGGAGTCGATAGCGAGCAGACCGGTCTGAACCGGCTCGCACACCGGGGTACGATCGATGACGCCGGGAGCCTTGAACTCGATGGGGCGACGGTGCGTGGCGACGATGTCGCCCAGGCCGTCGATGGGCTGGCCGAGCGGATTGACGACGCGGCCGAGCATGGCACGGCTCACGGGGATATCCATAATGCGGCCAGTGGTGCGGCACTCGTCGCCTTCCTTGATGGAGTCGACGGCACCGAACAGAACGGCGCCGACCTCGTCACGGTCAAGGTTCTGGGCAAGGCCGAAGACGGTCTCACCGGTATCGGAGCTCTTGAACTCCAGAAGCTCGCCTGCCATGGCGCTCTTGAGGCCGGAGACGCGCGCGATGCCGTCGCCTACCTCGTCGACCGTTGAAACCTCATGCGTATCGACCGTCGCGGAGAGGCTTGTGAGCTGCTCCTGCAGTTTCTTGGCGATATCCTGGGCATTGAGGGTTTCGGACATTAGGCTTCACCTCCGTACGAATTAGCAGAGTTTGCGAGGGTCTCCTGCGCGATGCGCAGCTGCGTCTTGACGGAAATGTCACGACGCTCGCCGCGGGCCTCGAGCACCAGGCCGCCCACGATAGACGGGTCAACCTGCTCGATAAGGAATACCTTGCGGCCGAAGTCCTGCTCGCATTTCTTAGTGATGGTTTGACGCAGCTCGTCGTCGAGCGGGATCGCCGTGGTGACGGTCACGCCCACTACATCCTCGTCTTCCTCGGCAACATACTTAAAGGCAGCTGCCACCTTGGGAAGAAGGTCGAGCTGGTCGCGCTTGGACATGGTGTCGAGCACGGCGATGATCTCGGGGCTGGCGGAAGCCAAGCGCTCGATCATCTCGAGGTCCTCGAACACATGGTTCTCGGCCTTAGCGGCTTCCAGAAGGGAGCGCGCGTAGGTCTCGAGCACCTTGTCCTGATAGCGGCTAGTCGGCATTCAGGCTACCTGCTTCCTGGATGTAGCGCTCGATGAGCTTCTTCTGCTCGGCATCGTCCTCGAGTGCCTCGCCCACGATCTTGGTGGCGACGGCAACGGACAGGTCGGCGATGGAGCTCGCGGCACCGGCGTAAATGGACTTGCGCTCGTCCTCGACGGTCGTATGGGCCTTGGCGATGATCTCCTCGGCCTCCTTGTGAGCAGCCTCGATGATACGGGCGCGCTCGGACTCGGCGTCCTTACGGGCCTCGAGAACGATGTCGGCAGCCTGACGACGGGCGTCGGTGACGATCGAGTCGGACTCAGCGCGCTTGGCGATAGCCTCCTGCTTGGTCTTCTCGGCCTCGTCGAGGCTCTCCTCGATCTTCTTGCCGCGCTCCTCCATGGTTTTCATGATGCCCGGCAGGGCGACCTTGGCCAGCACGATCCAGATAATCAGGAAGGCGATAAGCGCCGGGATGAACTCCGCCATCTTAGGGATGAGGATGTCCGCACCGGCAGCGCCGTCCTCGGCGAACGCGGAAACCGGCATGAGCAGCGCGGCCGCGGACGCGGAGAGTGCGATCGCGCTCTTCTGGGATGAAAGATTCATACTTGACGCTCCGTGCTATTTAACGATCAGCGCGACAACGAAGCCGATCAGAGCCAGAGCCTCGCCGAAGGCGGAGCCCATGATGAAGACGGTGAACACGCGGCCCTGGACCTCAGGCTGACGGGCCATAGCACCCGTAGCACCCAGAGCAGACAGGCCGATAGCAAGACCAGCGCCGATAACACCGAGACCGTAACCGATAACTCCCACGATTCCTCCTTTGTCGTGCGTGTCTTATTTCACGCAGGATAACCTTTTTATAACTGCCGGGCTCCATGGGTACGGGCACCGGCGGTTTGACGAATTGCTTACCTTTAAGGCGCGAGCGGAAGACTACTCCTCCTCCGCGACCTCCTCTGCCTCGGAGACATACACGGCGGTAAGGACCGTGAAGACGTAAGCCTGGATGGCGCCGACCACAAGCTCGATCGCATAAATCAGGATGAGGATGGCAAGCCAGGCCAGCGAAGGCAGGGCGCCGACGGCGTGGGCCGCGGAAGCCTGCTGAAGCAGCGGCTGCATGAACATGCTCGCCATGATGGCGAACGAGCCCATGACCACGTGTCCTGCGAACATGTTGCAGAACAGACGGACGGCGAGCGTGATGAGGCGCAGGAAGGTCGAGAAGAGCTCGACGACCCACACGAGCACGTTCATCGGGAAGCTCACGCCCTGCGGGGCGAGGCTCTTGATGTAGCCGATCACGCCGTGAGCCTTGCATCCGTAGTAGATGAAGTACACGAAGGCGAAGATGGCGAGCGCGGCGGTGGAGCCGATTGCGCCGGTGCCGGGCTTCATTCCCGGGATCAGGCCGATCATGTTATTGATCAGGATGAACAGGAAAAGCGAGCACAGGAACGGGAAGTGTTTCTTCCAGTTCTCACCCACGACGCCCTTGCCGATATCGTTCTCGACGTACTCGATGATGTACTCGAAACCGTTGACGAAGAAGCCCTTGGGAACCAGGGTCTGCTTCTTCTTGAACACGGCCAGGACGATCAGGAGCACGATCGTGGAGACGATCAGCCAAAACGAGTACTGCGTGATGCCGCAGCTCAGATCGCCCACGACGGGGGTGGAGCTGAACTCGCTGACCAGATGATTAATCTCATCAGGCAGCTTTTCAAAAATTTCCACGACTTACCTTTCGACCTCATGAGGATCTCGCAGCGCCTTGGCGACGCGAACCGTGCAGGCGGCCATAAAGGCCACGAAGCCGATCGCCTCGCCCAGGAGGAACATGCGAAACGCCTCTCCGAACAACGCAAACACAACCAAGGTAAAGACGAGCAGGGCGACTGCCGAGATCGCCAGACTCACCATGCCCTTGAGCATGTCCGCATTCTGCTTATCGTCAAGAACCGGCTTGAGCGTAAAAACAAAGGGAAGGAAGGCAATTGCGCCCGCGATGGCGCCTGCAACGATAGCGAGCAGATCGGCTATCTGAAACACTGGCTTCCTCGCTTTCCTTTTTAACGCCTCACAGCACAGTCCCAGCCAAACATTGGTGACTATTGTACGAGCCAATCGCTAAAGTACAACCGTAAAACAAACGGTTAATACGCACCTGTACGTTTTCTTAAGGCCTTCTTTATGCCGCAGGTACGGTAATACGTTTTTTCGAACCCCTCAGCGCAAAACGTCCGTTAACAGAAGTGCGCGTGGACGACTTTTGCTCGCCCGCGCGCACCATTTCTTCGTATTTTCGACGTTAGCCGGTATGGCCCAGAGATTACAGCGTGCCGTAGATGCGGTCTCCGGCGTCGCCGAGGCCGGGAACGATGTAGGCGGCCTCGTTGAGATGGTCGTCGATGGCGCACGTATAAATATGTACGTCGGGGTCCTTTTCGGTCAGTGACTTGAGGCCCTCGGGCGCGGCGACGATACACAGCATGCGGATATCCTTGACACCGCGCTCGCGCAGGTAGCTGATGGCCATCTCGGCCGAACCGCCCGTGGCGAGCATGGGGTCGACAACCAGGCAGATGCGCTGATCGATATCCTTGGGCATCTTGCAGTAATACTCATGCGGCTCGTGGGTAACCTCGTCGCGCTCCATACCGATGTGGCCCACGCGAGCGGAGGGTACCAAGTCGAGGATGCCATCGACCATGCCAAGGCCCGCGCGCAGGATAGGAACGATGGCGAGCTTCTTGCCGGCAAGCTGCTTAAACGTGGCAGTGGTGATGGGGGTCTCGACCTCGACGTCTTCCATGGGCAGGTCGCGCATGGCCTCGTAGCCGTCAAAAAGTGCGAGCTCGCGCACGAGCTGGCGGAACTGGTTGGTGCCGGTGCTCTTGTCACGCAGGATCGACAGCTTGTGCTGGACGAGCGGGTGATCGACAAGGGTCACACGGGACGTATCGTAGGTGACGGTCATGGGTTGATTGCCCCTTTCGTTGCGGCCGGAAGATGGCCTTGCTGACAAGGCGCATGGCGATGTTGTTGCCGCGCGCCGTGCATAAGTTTAACGGTTTGTTGTATCGAGCAGCTCGTCGCAACCCTACTGAGCGGTGCTGAGCGAACGCTTGACGGCATCACGCCAACCAGCGAGGTTGCTCTCACGGCGCTCAGCAGACATGTGAGGATGGAAGATTTTGACGATCTGAGCGTTTTGCTCCAGCTCCTCCAAATCCTCCCAATAGCCGACGGCAAGGCCCGCCAAGTACGCGGCGCCGATCGCCGTGGTCTCCACCGTCTCACACTGCAGCACGGGGATATCCAGCAGATCGGCCTGGAATTGCATGATGAACTCGTTGCGCGAGGCACCGCCATCGACGGACAGGCGCTCAATCGAAAGTCCCACGTCCTGCTCCATGGCGCGCAGCACGTCATAACTCTGGTAGGCCATGGACTCGCAGGCCGCACGCACAATGGTCGCGCGACTCGAGGCACCGGTCAGGCCGCACACGATACCGCGAGCATGCGGGTCCCACCAGGGAGCGCCCAAGCCTGCGAAGGCGGGGACGAAGTAGCAGCCCTCGTTGTCGTTGATCGAAGCGGCGAGTTGCGCGGACTCGCTCACGCTCGAGATGATGCCCATGTTGTTGCGCAGCCAGTTCATGGTGGAGCCGGCAGCAAAGATAGAACCCTCAAGTGCATAGCTGATCTTGCCGTCCGCGGCGATACCGATCGTGGAGACCAGACCGTTCTTGGATTCGACAATCTCGTCGCCGGTGTTCATGAGCATAAAGCAACCCGTGCCATAGGTGTTTTTGGTCTGGCCGGGACGGAAGCAGCAGTGGCCGAACAGCGACGCCTGCTGATCGCCCGCCACGCCCATGATGGGTGGCATGTTGGTCATGATGTCGCTCGCGACGCGACCGTAGTCGCCCGAACTCCAACGGACCTCGGGCATCATGGAACGCGGGACGTCGAAAAGCGCCAGCAGATCGTCGTCCCAATCGAGCGTATGGATATTAAAGAGCGCGGTGCGGCTGGCATTGGTGTAGTCGGTGGCAAAGACCTGACCGCCGGTGAGGTTGCAGATGAGCCAGGTATCGATGGTACCGAACATGAGGTCGCCCGCCGCCGCGCTCTCACGCGCACCGTCGACGTTATCGAGAATCCACTGCACCTTAGAGGCCGAGAAATACGGATCGAGCGTGAGTCCCGTGCGGGAGCGCACCAGCTCTTCTGCGCCCTGCTCAACCAGCTCGTCGATCAGAGGTGCGGTGCGACGGCATTGCCACACGATGGCGTTATAGATGGGTTGGCCGCTTATGCGGTCCCACACCACCGTGGTCTCGCGCTGGTTGGAGATACCGATGGCGGCAATGCGGTCAGAATGGATGCCGCTCTTAAACTGAACCTCCATCATCACGCCGATCTGGCTGGCAAGCACCTCCGTGGGATCCTGCTCCACCCAGCCAGGGCGCGGGAAGCTGGTTTTGACGCTGCGACGTGCCTGCGCGACGATGCATCCGTACTCGTCGACGATGGTCGCAAGTACCGAAGTGGTGCCGCAGTCGAGCGCCATGATGTAGGAACCGCCAAAGTTAAACGAGGCATCTTCCATGCCCAGGCTGCCCAGATTCAACGACATCGCTTACACCTTTCTATTACATCGGGTCGGACAGGACCCGCTCGATCTCTGATGCGGGAAGTGCGCCTTGGCGCAGGATCTGGAGTTCGCCGTGCTGGAACGACACGATGGTCGAAGCGTCGCGACACGGGGTCTCACCGGCGTCGACGGCCACATCGACCCCCTCCAGGATGCGCTCCTCCACCGTGATGAAACTTGCCGGCGCGGGCGCGCCGTGCGTGTTGGCGCTGGTGCAGGCAAGAGGGCTGCCGCAGGCGCGGATGAGCGCTTGCACCACGGGCGAGGCCGAAGCGCGAAGTGCCACCGTGTCGTCGGCGGCGCGCATAAAGGTCGGCACGCAGGGGGCCGCCTTGACCACGATAGTCAGGGCGCCCGGCCAGCATCGTCGGGCGAGCACGCGGGCCTCGTTAGGGATATCCACGCCATAGCGGTCGAGTGCCTCGGCATCATCGACCAGCCAGGCAACCGTTTGGGTGAGCTCGCGCTGCTTGAGGGTAAAGATACGACGATAGCCGGTACCGAGTGCGGGGACCGCGGCGCCGTTGACGGTGGCCTGCGGATCGCGCGGCCACGGCAGAGGTTCACTTGTATCTTGTGGAACGGCATCCGAGAAGGCGTTGACCGCCACGGCGACACCGTAGACCGTCTCGGTTGGAATAAGCGCCAGGCCGCCGCGACCGAGTAGCTCGGCCGTGCGCTCGACTGCAAGCCGATGCGGCTCGCGCGCTCCCTCGTATACCCGATAGACCGTCTGCATGTGTATGCCAGCCCCTTACGCTCTGGTGCAAGTTTGTTTACTGTGGGGCATTCTCGCACGAAACGTTCAACCTATTTGCCCAGAGCGCATGTTGGTTTGGTGAGCGGCTCTAGTAGTCGGTGAAAGTGAGGGGGTTATTGGACTGCGACGAACTTCTTTGGCCTGCCGGCGTGGCGTTCTTGGGCGGCGTAGCGCTCGATGCTGTCTATCGTTATCATCCGACGGCCGTCGACGAGTTCAACATCGAGCTTTCCGGCTTTGACCAGCGCGGTAATCCGCGGAGCGGAGACTTTGAGGTCCAGCGCTGCGTCTTTAAATGTTCGGCATGCCGCTTCCCGAGCGCCCTCGTGGTCGATTTCGACTGAAAGGGCCACGACCTCGGCCGAGCGTTCGTACCCTGCCGGAGTCAAACCGTTGTTGAGGTCGTCGGCCAAAAACGCCATCAGTGCCTCGGTGGCATGGGCAATCGCTTCTTCGCGCGTATCGCCATCGGCAAAGGCGCCGGGAATCTGCGGGAAGCTGGCGCAGTAACCGTCGTCTTCTTTTATGAGAACGCAGTCATAGGTAAATCGCTGCCTCATTTTGCCTCCAACTACCATCCAGCTTGGCGACGAATACTTGCCCACGTGCCCTTCTTTGGTCGATCACCACCAGAGCCGTTCACGGTGACAACACGGTCACCAGAAACATACTTAGCATGACTACCGACTTGCGCGACCTTCACGAATCCATCGTGCTTGAGTAGGACAATGATTTCCCGAAAGGTAGGAGTTTGCATGGGCCGACCTCTTTCAGCCGTCCTAATTATAAACTAATTTATAATTTTTGCTAACCAGTTAATAAATATTACTGGCGCTGTTTGGGCTCGGTGACGATGGCTCGGACGATACGGGGGCGATCGGTGAGGTCGCGGACGATGCGCACGTCCGACAGACCCGCTTGACGACAGAGCTCGGCCGCAGCGTCGAGCGCGCCCTCGTAGAGCTCGCAGGCAAAGAGGCCGCCGGCGCGCAACATGTAGGGCGCCGCGTTGAGCAGGCGGCGGAAGATATCGAGGCCGTCGGCACCGCCCTCGAGCGCCAGCTCGGGCTCAAAGTCCTTGACCTCGTGCGGCAGCGAGCGCATGACATCGGTGGGGATGTAGGGCGGGTTGGAGACGAGCACGTCAAAAGTGCCCCACTTTTCGCGGGGAATGGAGCTCACCAGGTTCGTGAGGCTAAAGGCAACCTCGTCGGACGTGAGACCAAGCGCATCGCGGTTTTTGGTAGCAAGGTCGATGGCGCGCGGCTCGATATCGGTAGCAGTGCAGGTGACGTGGCCGCGACGCTCCCAGGCAAGCGAGAGCGAGATGCAGCCCGTGCCGCAGCCGACCTCGAGAACGCGGGCAGTGCGGGGCTCGGCGGGGGCGAGCGCGGCGGCATCCTGCGTCAGGGACGCCTCGTGGTCGGCGCTACCCTCGATGGCGATGCCGTATTCGTCGAGTTCGGGCTCAGCGAGCTCCTCGGCTTCCGCTGCTTCGGCCGCCTCGGCCTGCGCGGCGGCTTCCTCGGCCTCGCGATCGGCAAGCTCCTCGGCATAGGCGCGGCTGCCGAGCACGTCGCTACCTAGCGCAGCCTCATCGGCGGCCGTCAGGTTGGCAGCACGGCGCTCGGCGGTCGCGCGTTCGTCGGCCAGCGCCGCCTCGGCTTTGCGGGCCTGCTCGACCTCATCGTTCCAGGGCAGCTCCGCGCGCTGACGGGCAGCAGCCTCGGGGCTCAGCACCTCGGCATCCAGATAATTGAGGACTTCCTCGACGAGCATCTCGGTCTCGGGGCGCGGAATGAGCACACCGGGGGCGCACGCGACGTCGATCATGCGAAACTGCGTGCTGCCGGTGATGTACTGCAGCGGCTCGCCTTTGGCGCGACGAACGACGGCCGCGTGCATGGTCTCGAGCTGGGCCGCGTTGAGCGTCTCGTCCATGCGCATATACAAGTCGATACGCGCCAGGCCCGTGGCCGCGCACAGCAGCCACTCGGCAGAAAGACGGGGATGCTCCTCGCCGCGCTCGGCCAGGTACTCCTTGGTCCACTCGAGACAACGCTTGATGGTCCAGATCTCGTTTGCCATGGGGCCCTCCCCTCTTAAGCGCCAGGCGGCGCGCGAATGTCGGAGCAGATTGTAAGCGAGGCCAGCGCTTGGCAAGGGACGATTGAAGGCGATTATCGAGAATCAGCCCAGAATTTTGCACCGGGCTCGCTCAATGTGTTCATTCGTCGACGTCTAAATCTGCATCCGTCAAGTTTTTGGCAAGGTTGCCCCAAAACTGACCAATATCTAACCAAATACTTGCCAAATCACTTGACGCGCGACGCGCCAAAAAAGGCCCCGCGACTTCTTGGACGATTTTTTGAGCAATATTTTCGATAGCGGATACATGCCATCACTTGCTTTAAGCAGGTAAGAAGCTCAAATGCCATCACAGCCGACTGAATAAAATATCAAGGCAATGTCCACAATGACTCCCTACGGGTCATTTGACAACCAAGGAAACGCCGATGTTTTGGCAATGTCAGCGAGCGACGTCCAGAGCGAACAAGTTGGCATGAAAAAGGCAAGGCATAGACCTTCTGGTCATGCCTTGCCTTTTGAATGACAAATTGTCGCTCTGGGCGGCGCGCAGCGTCGAGCAGTTACGGCGTTTGGTAAAACGCCGTAACTTAAACAGCCTGTGCCAGCTTCTCGGCTCGCTCGGCGGCGGCGAGCGCCTCGATGACGGTGCCGAGCTGGTCGCCCAGGAGGACGCCGTTGTAGGTGGAGTTGAAGCCGATGCGGTGATCGGTCACGCGGTCCTGGGGCTGGTTGTAAGTACGGATCTTCTCGGAACGGTTGCCGTGGCCGATCTGGCTCTGGCGCTCGGCACCGAGCTCAGCCTGCTGCTTCTCGAGCTCCATCTCGTACAGACGAGCGCGCAGCATCTGCATGCAGACCTCGCGGTTCTGGATCTGGGAGCGCTGCTCCTGCGACTGCACCACGGTGTTGGTGGGCAGGTGGGTGATGCGCACGGCGGAGTAGGTGGTGTTAACGCACTGACCGCCAGGGCCCGAAGCGCAGTAAGTGTCGATGCGCAGGTCGGACTGGTTGATCTGGACGTCGATTTCCTCGGCCTCGGGAAGTACGGCGACGGTCGCCGTGGAGGTCTGGATACGGCCCTGGGACTCGGTCTTGGGAACGCGCTGGACACGGTGTACGCCGGACTCAAACTTCATGACGGAGTAGACGCGGTCGCCCTCGACCTTGAACTCGATGGACTTAAAGCCGCCTGCCTCGCTGGGGCTGGAGTCGAGCACGGTGGTCTTCCAGCCGCGCGACTCGCAGAAGCGCTGGTACATCTTGTACAGATCGCCGGCAAAGATGGCCGCCTCGTCGCCACCGGCGGCGGAGCGGATCTCGACGATGGTGTTCTTGTCGTCGTTGGGGTCGCTCGGGATGAGCATGTACTTAATGTCTTCCTCGAGCTGGGGAAGCTTGGCCTCGTTTTCGGAGATGTCCATCTGGAGCATCTCCTTCTCATCGGCATCGGTGGTATCGTGGAGCATCTCCTTGGCGGCCTCGATGTCATCGAGCGCGCCGATGTACTCGCGCGAGGCGGCGATGAGGTCGGACTGGTGCGCGTACTCCTTGTTAAGACGCGTGAACTCCTTGATATCGGAGGCGACGGCCGGGTCGGAGAGCTTCTTCTCGAGCTCCTCGTAGGCCTTGATGATCTTTTCGAGCTTGTCGCGCATGGCGGGACTCCTTTATATGCGTGAAGGTGAAAATCGGCAGAATTGATGGGGCGCATGGCGCCACTGCGGGGGTAAGCCCAGCTAGAACATGTCGATCTTCAGATACATGCGCATCCCTTCGCGTGTGGGGTACATAGTTGCGATCTAACCCATACATGATAGCGTGCGCAGGCAAACCTGCATATAACCCGCACGGAATGCGACAAAGGGTCAGTCTCTTTCCTTGAATACAACTTCATCCGAACGCCTCCCGCATTCATCCGCACATATACGGATAAATTTGGGAATCCGATACCCTGAGGGCCGGATCGGCCGGCCCCGGGAGATCGGAGGACGCCATGTCCGGAAAGGGCGGGAAGGGCGCCGCGAGGGCGGTCCCGAGGACCCACGGCAGGCTCACCGGGTACGAGCGGGACACGGTCCAGAGGATGCTGAAGCGCAGGGTTCGCTCGGCCACTTCCTCGAGAGGTTCAAGGGCGTATCGACCCGCAGGCTCCACAGCTGCCTGATGTGGTTCAGATGGCTGCGCGAGGCCGCACGCGTCGGGGACAGGACGTCGCTCATGCGCGAGCAGCTCGACGACGGGCGCTACGAAAAGATCCGGAAGAAGATGATGGAGCCGGAGTACGAGTTCCATCTGGAGCCGGACGTGCAAACGGCGGGTTAACATAGCCTTTCACCAAAAAGGGCGAGCGGCCGCGCCCTGCGACCACCCGCCCTCAATCAAAGCCCTTCTCGGCCGCCGTAGCTACCGGTTCCGGCGCCGCAGGATAACGCCTGCGGCGATCAGCACCACCGCGCCGCCCGCGATGCCACCCAGGGCCATCGGCGACAAGCTGGTATCGCCCGTATACGGCAGACCCGGCTTCTCCTCCTTCGGCACCGGTGACTTGCTCGGCGGATTCGTCGGCGGGTTGACTGGCGGGGTGGTCGGCGGCGTGTACGTGTTCTTGAACACCGGCGCCACGTCGCCGTCATAGGTTACCGTCGCCACCAGATGGCCCGCACCGTCGTCCGTCACCGTCACCGTTACCCGGTGCTCGGCCGCGTCGTACGTCACGTTCTTCTGACCGTCGTCCACCTCGGAGATGCTGTAGGCGTACGTCCCGGGCTTGTCGTACGAGATCGCCTCGAAGCCCACCTTGCCGTCCGCCGCGTTCTTGGCGGTCTGCAGCACCTTGCCGTCGGCATCCTTCAGCTGGAAGGAGAACTGCCCTTCCTTAAGGTCTTCGCCGCTCAGCACCTTGGAGGCCCCCAGCTTCACCTCAGTCGCGGCCGGCGCGTAGCTGTTGCTGAATGCCACCGCATCCGCAGCCTTGCCGCCCTTGCTGTAGGCAACCTGCGCCTCCAGCGCGTGCGTCTCCGCATTCTCCGTCACCGTCACCGTCGCGGTAAAGACCGTCGTGTCGTAGGTGACGCCGTTCGCCGTCGCCCCTGCCCGCTCGGACACGGTGTAGACGTACGTCCCCACCTTGTCCAGCTGCAGCGGCGCGAAGCCAAACGTGCCGTCGGCGCCGTTCTGCACCGTCTGCACCACGTTACCGTCGGCGTCCTTCAGGTCGAAGGAGAACTCACCCTCGGCCAAGTCGCGACCGGTCAGGGTCTTCGTTCCGGTAATCGTCGCCGTCGTTGCCGTCGGCGTGTAGGTGTTGGTGAAGGTCAGATCCTCAGCCGTCTTGTCCGCCGTCGCGGTCAGCCGGCCGTTGCCGCCATCGGTCACGTTCACCGTCACGTCCAGCACCGCATCGCTGTAAGTAATGGTGCCATCTTGGCCCGCAACCTCCTTCACCTGGTACGCATACGAACCAGTCGCGGTGTACGGGACGGCCTTGAACGCAAACGCATTGCCCACGTTCGTGGTCCGATCGATCTCCCGCCCCGTGGCCACGTCAATCAACGCGAACGTGAACTCGCCATCGGCGGGCGTGCGCCTGGCAGCCGGGTCGGTGCTCTCAAGCACCTTGGTGCCGGAAATCTGGTAGGAGGTCGCGCCCGGCTGGTAGCTGTTCGCAAACGTCATGGTGTTGGTGGCGACGCCGTTCTCGGTACCCTCGCTCGGCTTCACCGTGGAGCTCTCCACCACCAGCTTGCCGTCGTTGTTGTCCTTCACCACGTAGGTCAGGGTGTACGTCTTGCCGGTGTAGGTCACGCCCGGCACGCCCGGCGCGTCGTCCGTCGGCTGCACCTCGCGGACCGTGTAGATAAAGGTGCCCGCTTGGTCGAAGGTCAGCTCGTCGAAGGCAACCTTGCCGTCGGCGTCGTTCTTCTGGGTCTGAAGCACCTTGCCGTCGGGCCCCACCAGCTCGAACGCGAAGTCTCCCGCCTTCATCTGGTAGCTGCCGCCGTGCACGTCAACGCTCTTGGTGAGGGCGATCGCGCCGGAGACCGTCGCCTGCGCCTGGTAGGTGTTGGTGAAGGTGGGCTTCGTGGCGTCCTTGCCGTCGTAGGCAACGCTCGCCTGCAGCGTGCCGGCGTTATCCGCAACCGTCACTACGGCATGGTGCACCGCGTCGTCGTAGGTCACGTAGGCCAGGTCGCCCTTCCGCTCCACGATGGTGTACTCGTGCGTGCCCGGCTTCGCGTAGGAGAAGGCGCCGAAGTTAACGCTTCCGTTCGCGCCGTTGGTCGCGGTCTGAATGGGCTGCTTGCCCTTCAGCTGCTCAGCCGTCAGGTTGCCCTCGTACACATCGAAGGTGAATTCGCCGCGCTTGAGCGCGATCGGCGTGCCGTCATCCTTCTTCACGTAGCTCTTCCGCGCGCCCAGGGCCAGGACGGTCCCGGCCGGCTGGTAGGTGTTGGTGAAGGTCTCCAAGCCGGATGTGCTCGTCACGACCGCCTTCGCGTTCAGCGTGCCCGTCCCGTCGTCCTTGACCGTTACTTTATAGATGAGTGGATGGGCGTCGTAGACCATGCCCGGCTCCGTGCCCGGCTTCTCCGCGATGGTGTAGGTGAAGTCCTTGCTCGCAGCGCCGCCCAGGTTGGAGAGCGTGAACTTGCGCGTGAACTTCACCGTGCCATCGGCCTTGTTCGTCGTGGTGCCGAGCACCTTGCCGTCGGCGTCCTTCAGCTCGAACGTGTATTCGCCGCCCTTCAGCTTGGTGTCGTGCGTGAAGCCCGGCGCGACCGCAACGATCTTGGTCGCCGTCAGCTCCACGGATCCCTTTGCGGTGTAGGTGTTCGTGAAGGTGGGGGCATTGGCCTTGTCACCATCGTAGGTAACAGCGGCGTCCAGCTTGCCGGCATTGTCCATGACCTTCACCACGGCATGGTGCACCGTAGCGTCGTAGGTCACGTGGGACAGGTCGCCCTCCTGTTCCGCGACGGTGTATTTGTACTCGCCGGCCTTGGTGTAGTCGATGGCCGGGAAGGTGACGGTGCCGTCCTCGCTGTTCTTGGCGCTCCGGATGGGTTGCTTGCCCTTCAGCTGCTCAGCCGTCAGGTCGCCCTCGTACAGGTCGAAGGTGAACTCGCCGCCCTTGAGCGTGGCCGGCGTGTTGTCGGGCTTCACATAGGCCTTCTTCGCCGTGAGCGCCACCGAAGTCTCGGCGGGCTGGTACTTGTTAGTGAAGGTCGGGGCATCGTTCTTGCCGTCATAGGTGACAGTCGCCTTTGCCTTGTCACCGTCCGCCTTCACCGAGACGTGGACCTTCACCGCCGTGGAATCGTAGGTGATGGTCGAATCGCTGTCAGCGACCTCCTTGAGCGTGTAGTCGTACTCGCCTATGGTCAGACCGGTGAGGATGAGCTTAATCTTGCCGTCCTTGTCGTTCTGGACAGTCTGGATGGGATCAACCGTAGTCGTGTCGCCTTGATATAGGCCGAAAGTGAACGCACCAGCCGTCAGGTCCTTGCCCTTGAGGATCTTCGTCGCCTCGATAGTGGCGTCGGCCGTCGGCTTCGAGTTGGTGAAGGTCGGCACGGCCTTCTCGCCGTCGTAGGTGGCGGCCGCGCTCAGCGTGCCGTTCTTGTTATCGGTGACGCTAACGTGCACTTTCACCGTCTTGCCATCGTAAACGATAGTCGGGTCGGCGCCTTCGACCTCCTTGATGGTGTAGTCGTGCTCACCGGCCTCGGTGTAATAAATGGCCGGGAAGGTGATGTTGCCATTGGCATCGTTCTTTTCTTCGGCGACAACCTTATTGCCCTCCTTCACCTGGAATGAGAACTGCTGGTTCTCAAGGGTGCCGCCTGTAAAGTGCTTCTTCGCCGCCAGGGTTACGGAACCCTTTGCGTCGTAGGTGTTGTTGAAGGTGGCGAGGTTCACCTTGCCGTTCTTGACCTCAAGCGTCTCGCTCTTGTCATCGCCGCCCTTCTCTACCGTCACGCCTGTGACAGTCAGCTTGGCATTCTTGTCCTCAACCTTCACCGTGACGGTGTAGGTGGAATCGTCCATCGTCCAGCCGGCGTTCTGCACGCCGTCCGCCGCGGGATCATCATCAGCGTTGTGCACCTCGGTGAGCGTGAACGTGTACTCGCCCGCCTTGTTGAACGCCATATTCGAGAAGTCGACCGTCTGGCCCTTGTCCTTGATGATCTTGCCACTCGTGACCTTTGACTCAGCATGCTCATTGCTCGCCAGAGCATCCGAGACTGTGAGGGCACCGTCATCGATCTGCTTCTGCGTCTCCGGCGTGGCGGTCAGCGTGAACGAGAACGCCTTCTCCGTGCTCTCAACACCGGAGATCTTCTTCGTCACCTGCGGGGTCAGCTCGTCGCTGGCGTCTGACTTGTAACTGTTCTTGAACGGGACGGTAGGCGTAGCGGGCTTCGCATTGCGACTCGAGACCGTCTTCACGTAGTTGGTCGTGGTATCGAGGCCCTTAATCGCCTCGGCCGTCAGCGCATCAACGTTGCCGCCCCCGCCAACAAGCGCCGTCACGCCCGGGCCCTTCGCGATGGTCGTCTCGGTGTAGAGCTGGCCTTTGTTGTCCGGATTCGGCTTCACCGCAATGAGCACGTAGGCGCCACCGGGGTACTCGGTGTCATACGTGTATCCACCAGCGTTGGCGCCATGCGCCTCAGACACCTTGTACACATACACCTTGTTGTAGCTCAGCTGCGTGAAGTTCATCTTCAGCTTGCCGGACATCGTGGCGGTCTGCGTATCGTCACCGTCATCCTTGCCCACGGTGTTCTTGAACGACTTATCGGTATCAGCCGGCTCCGGGGCCGTCGTACCGTTATACGTCATCGCCTCGATGGTGAACGGGAACATGCCATTCTTCAGCGGGGTACCAACCAGAGTCTTGGTCACATCGATGCCCGCGTAGGTACCAGAGGCCGCATAGATGTTGGTGAACGCGGCGGCGTCCGTCACCTGCCGGTCGGCATCCGTCGTCGCCTGCTTGTTGTCGTACGCAACCGACGCGGTCAGCTTACCGGTGTGCTTGCCGTTCTCGATATCGGTCACTGTGTACGCCACCGTGGACGTATGGCCGTCATACGCAATACCAGTCTTATCCGCGTCGGTCGGCTTCGTCTCGTTCACATTGAACGTATACGTGCCCGACTTGGTGAACACCAGGTCGCCCGCACCGAAGGTTGCAGAACGCGTCGCGTCACCGGCGCCTGCGATCTCAACCTTAGTCGTCAGATCGCCGGTCTCATCGGAGTCGGTAGCCTTCCTCTGGGTAACGACCTTGTTTTTAACCGCATCCCTCGTCGCATCATCCGCCGGCGTCAGGGTGAAGTCGAACGCATCGCTCGTCTCCCACGCGCGCCCGGTGAACGTCTTTTGCACGTTAACCGGCGCCGACGTCGCCTGGGTCACCGTGTAGGTGTTCTTGAACGGGATGTATCCGTTGGCGTCCGTCAGCTGCGTGCCGTCGGCCTTCCAATACGTGACCGTGGAGGACAGGCACTTACCCGTCCCAGACTCGTTATCAACCTGCTGGTTCTTCACCAGCACGTAGTACACCGTATCGTCGTAGCCCATGCCACTGGACGTCGATGTATCGGAATCCTTGACCTCGGTCACCTTGTACACGTAGGTGAGGTTCTCGCTCTCCATCGTATAGGTGATCTGCGGGAACGCAGCGATACCGTCGTCATCGTTCTTCGCCGTGGTCGTGGTGGACGTGCACCCCTTAGGCATGGGGACCTTGCTGGCACCGACGCTGTAGGAGGTGGCGAGCTTGCCGAAATCGATGGCTCCACTCGGCACGGCATCATTCTTCATCCCGCCGAGTGCCTCGAGCTGGAACGTGAACTTATCTTTCACAAGCGGATTTGCACCGGACTGGTCGGCATACGTCTTCTGCACGTTGAAGGAGATGGTCTTCTCATCGGTGTTATAGGTGTTCGTGATCTTGGCGATTTTGTCAGCGACCTCGATCGGGTTGTCCTTTTGGCTCATACCGTCGTCGGTGTAGGTCTGCTCCATCTTGACTGCCGGCTGCGACAGCGTGCCGTCGCCGTTATCCCTCACCGTCACCGTGACGCGGTAGGAAGCGCTCGAATACCCGAACCCGGGCAACCAGTCAGCGTCGTTTTGAGACGGCGTGGCCTCGGCAATGAGATAGGTGTAGGTGCCGGGCTTGGCGTACTCAATATTGCCGAAGTCGAACGTGTCCCCGTTCTTGACGGTCTTCACAACCTGCTTCATACCACTCACGGGCGCATCCTTGGCACCGGCGGGCATCGGCGTGCCCTTGTCCGCGCGCAGGTAAATCTTGAAGCTATCGCCATCCTTCCAGTCACGGCCCCGGAGCACCTTCTGCGCCCAGAACGCATTGGTGAGCGTCACCGGCGGCTTTACGCTGTAGGTGTTCGTGAATACCAGCTTGTTGGCTTCGGCCAACGTGCCGTTGGCGTTCTGCTTCGCAATCGTGCCGGAGATGCTGGCGCCCTCGCCGCTCAGGGCGTTGCCGCCCTGCTCGCGCTTGGTCAGCGTGTAGCCGGCCGGCATCTTATCCGTACCGGTCAGCTCCTGCACCGTGTAGGCGTCGTGCTCGTCGAGACCGTACACGCGGATTGTCTGGCCGTCCGTGATGGTCTGCTTGCGGCCGTTCTCGAGGTCGAACATATCGCCGACCTGCTTCTCGCTTGCGGTCCCCGCGTTCTCAAACACCGCGGCCTTGTACGTCTTCCCCGCCGTCGTGGGCACGGTGAACTTGAAGGTGAACCCCGCGTCCGGTTTTCCCGTCAGGCCCGCTGGCACCACGACCTTCTTCGTCACCTCGAGGCTCGCCTCGCGCTTGTTAGCCACGCGCACGCAGGTGGCGCCCGTGAACAGCGCGTTCAGATTCTTGCCGTCCAGGTCGGCGCGGGCGCCCTTCGCATTAGTGTCACCAAGCACGTCCTGCGTGATGCCCATACGTAGCCAGCCCGTCTCGGTCTTCAGGCGGTAGGGTTCGCCCTCTTTGGTGGGCCCATACTGGTAGACACGTCCATTGGCGCCGTACTTGAGATGTACCTCATCCTCGCCACCCTTGGCGTCATTGTTCCAGGAAAGGTTGTCGTTGCCGTCGAGCGTCCCGTCGGACGTCTGGCGCTGGCCCTTGATCCACGTGAGTGTGTTGTCAATGTCGCCCTCTGCGCCAAACTGGCCCAGGCTCTTCAGGAGCGAGCCCACGCCCACGAACGTCGAAACGCCGTCATCGGGCGTACCAGCATCGGCGTGGACGCCGTAATCGTCCACAATCACCTTGGTGAGCGTGTCGTTAAGCAGGAAGCCCTGGGGCGCCGAGACCTCCTTTAGGTAGTAGGTGCCCTTCACGAGCGGCTCTTTACCGTCGCTCGTATACGGGAATATGCCCGCACCTTCGAGCTTGACCGGGTTGGCGACCGACCTTGTCGTCAGGGTGTCGTAGGGGGTCTGTTCGCCATTGAGCACGGCCTTGCCGTTCGCATCCTCAGTCACCTGGGTGGACTTGTACAGGCCGAACTTCGCCCCGTCAACGGGCTTACCCTCGGAATCGGTCTTCTGCACGAACAGGCGATTCTGGATGTTCGTGACGAGCAGGCGCGTGGCGAACTGCCGCCGGAAATTCTCCTTGCCGTCGGGGAGGTCATCGCTGAACACGTGGACCGTGTTGTCCATCCTCGCTTCGGCGATGGAGCTCGCCGTTGTGTAGTAGATGGCCACCGTGTACTCGGCATCCTTGCGGGCATCACCGCTCAGCAGGTAGTAGTACTTGGAGATATCACCGGGCAGATTTTGAATCTCTACCTGGTACTGGCCGCTCGTGTTGAGCGTGAAGGCGTGCAGGTCCTTCTTCGCCGCCTCGATAGCGCCGGCCTTGCTCGACTTCTCGGCGAGGGTGTACCCCATTCCCGTCGATGGGTCGCCCGACACGGCGTACCAATTGTTCTGATCTTTGATATCTGCGTTTGCGCTTTTATCGCGCTTGAGCACCACAGCGAACAGTATGCCGGACTCCAGGTCGTCGATCTTGTCGGACTTCGTCAGGTTATCATTTGCCTTGTACACGGTCGACGGCGCGGTGATGGTCTCCTTCGCAGCGGCGAACGCACCGGTCTTCCACACGACGCTGTCCGCGTCCATACCGCCGCGGTTGATGATGACGCCGCCCGCGTCCTTCTTGTCGCTTGCGGGCACGTACTCGAGCTGCATGTTACCGTCCGTTGCCGTGAGGCTCGAGCGGTAACCGTTGGGCGCTTTTGTTTCCTTCAGGAGGTAGTGCTGGTAATGATACTCTTTATAAAGGTCATCGAAGTTGATAACGCCGTTGTCCACGTCATTTGTGAGCGTCAGTTGTCCATTCGCGTTCGTGGTGCCGGAGCCAAGTAGGTTATTTTGATTAGCGGTCGTGTCAGTGAAGTTCTCGTCTGTCTTGTACAGCGCGAACTGAGCACCCTCCACCGGACCGCCATCCTGGTCGAACTTGATGATGTCGGACTCGGGCACCGTCACGAGGTTGAACTTGAGCTCCATGTTGGAGTCGGTGGCGCCGCGCTCCAGGTAGAAGAACTTGAGGGTGTGGTTGGTGCCGTCTTTGAAGGTGTTGCCGTCGAAGCCCGAAGTGCCCTTTTTCGCCGCCTGGTACTTGCTCAGCAGCGTGCCGTCGCTTTTGTCGTTCACCTTAATGTCGCCCGTATGAAAGTTGATACTCAGACTCGCACGGCTGTGAATACCGCCGATATCACCCACGAGGACATCATCGATGAACACCCAGACGTCATCATCGCCGGCGAACTCGAAGGTCATGTCCTTCTTATCGTTCGTCAGGCCGCCGTTGGGCTGCACGAATCGCGTGGACATTGAGAGGCCGAAGTGGTGGTTGACGTGGTTACCGGCGTTGTCTGCCGTGATGCCATTTTGGACGAGCCGGCCGCTTTCCTCCTTGAACACCTTGTCTGCCGCATCGAACGGGAAGAACTGACCCCGATGGGACGAATCGCCCACTTTGTCAATGCCCCAGGTGTCATAGACGTCGAAGGCATTCTTGTCAGCGTTGTAGGCTGCGTAGTTTTCGGAGCTGTCATAGACGTAGTAGCCGTCCTGAACCTTGAGGAGGCCCGTCACGCCAAAATGGGACGTCTTGCCGGTCTGGGCAGAGGAATCGAACAGATAGCGGAGGGAGTCGCCGCCATAGGTACCGGAAAGCTGCGGGTAGCCGTCTGAAAGCGTGTTGCTGACAATGCCGGGCTGCGGGTTCGTGCTGCACGTCCAATGGTTGAGCGGTGCATCACCCTGGCCATCGTTAAACTGGAACCGGTGGCTTGCGTTGATGCCGCCGTTGCCGGAAACCGACAGATGGTTATCCGGATTCACCCAGTAATCAAACAGGTTAATTGTTGTCCCCGAAGGCGAAATCGTCGTAACCGTGTGGTCCGAAAACGCCGCTTCCGCACGGGTCGGCAGGAAGAAACTCGCCGTCAGCGCGACGGCGAGGGCCAAAACAATCACATATGGCGAGACCGGGCGCAGCCCACGACGACGGCCATAAGACATGACGGACCACCGCTCGCGCGGCCGGTGTTCACCAGGAAGTTCCCTGCTTAGACACCCCCCCCCCGGTAGCATTATTCACGAGTCGAGACGTCGTCTCTCTGAGCTCCTGCATAATTTCCTCCCCAGTCACACGGCGACCTGCCCGGGTGCTCCCCGGGGGCCGAGGCAGTCTGGCACATGCCCGCAGTCGTTCAAGGAATACCAACCCCAGCATATGTCTCTTAAGATATCTTAGTCTTATTCTATGACAGTTTTTGTCTCATTACCGATGAAATCGGCTCAGTCCCTTTGTCACATTCTAGAGCGTTTGAAGCAGGGCGATGAGGAAGCGAACACCCTGGAGGTAGGCGCGGCGGGTAATGCGCTCGTTGGTGCCGTGGACGCCGCGGTCGCACTCGTCATCGTCGACCACAAACGCCGAAAAACGAATGCATTCGGAGCAAATGCGCTGGTAGTTGGCAGCGTCGGTCGCGCCGATCACGGTCGAGGGGACAATCGCCAACGGCTCGGATGATCCGTTTTCCTCCGTCCCCTTTGGATCGCGGAAATAGCGGGCGGCGATGGAGCGAACCGCCTCGAGGCCGGGACCACCGATGCGCGGGGACGGCGAGGGTTCGGAGCTGCCGGGGCCCAGCTCCACTTCGACACGACCGGCAAGATCCGCCCCGGCAACCGCCTCACGGCAGCGCGCCACAACGTCGGCCACGCTCGTGCCCTCGAGCATGCGGAAGTTAATGTTGGCCCACATATCCTGCGGCATCACGTTAGCACCGGTGCTACCGCCCTCGATTTGGGTCGGTGCACAGGTGGTGGTCACGAGCGGATAGAGCTTCTTGCTGGCGAGGCAATCGCGGACAATGGCGCCCCCGTTGGCGGCAATCTCATCCGCCGTGTAGAGCCCTAGCTCGACAAGCTGCGCGGCAAGCAGATCGGTCACGCGCGTCGGCCACTCGATATCGCAGATTGCGGCGATGGCACGGCTGAGCACCTCGAGCGACGTGCCGCCGTAGGGGTTGGACGAATGCCCGCCCTCGCTACGCGTACTCAACACGATATCGGCGTAGCCCTTCTCCGCGAGATCGGCATGCATAAGCCAGCCCTCGCCCGCGCCGTACTCGGCAGCCGAAACGATACGGTAGTCGCCCTCGTCGATCAGGTACTCAAGCTCAATGCCGCGCTCCTCGAGCACGCGGCCGATGGCACCCGCACCGAACTGAGTGGTTTCCTCGTCCTGGCCAAAAGCGAGCAGCAGCGTCCGCTCGTGCTCCCAGCCGTGCGCCAGCGCATACTCGACGGCCTCGAGAATGCCCGCGACCTGGTCTTTCATGTCGATGGCGCCGCGGCCCCAAATGTAGGTGTCGTCCACGTGCCCGCTAAAGGGAGCGTGTGTCCAGTCCTCCTCGGTGCCCGGCACCACGGGGACCACGTCCATGTGGCCCATGAGCATGACGGGATTGAGCGCGGGGTCGGAGCCGGCAAGCGTCACCAACAGCGAATGGTCGATAAGCTCAACCTCGCCCGCCGCGAACACGCGCGGCCAGGCCTGCTGCATATAGGCACGCAAATCGGAAAACGGCTGCCAGTCCACCGCCTCGGCATCCATGCTCGAAATCGTCGGAAACGACAGGACGCGGCCCAAGCGCTCGCACGCACCAGCCTCATCCAAATCGGCAAAATCGTCCTCATGCGCAAAAAAGCGCCAAACCTCGGCCATGACATCCTTTCGATTGTGACAACGAGGGCCGCCCCACCGGAGCGGCCCTGTCGTTCACGTGTTTGCGGTCGGTTACTTGTCCTCGAGATAGCGAGAGAGGAACTCGCGGGTGCGCTGGTGTTTGGGGTTGCCGAAGAGTTCGGCCGGTGCCGCGTCCTCGAGCACCACGCCCTTGTCCATAAAGACCACGCGGTCGGATACGGTTCGGGCAAAGGCCATCTCGTGCGTGACGACGACCATGGTCATGCCGTCGGCCGCGAGCTTTCGCATGACCTCAAGCACCTCGCCCACGATCTCGGGGTCGAGCGCTGAGGTCGGCTCGTCGAACAGCATGATCTGCGGATTCATGCACAGGGCACGAGCGATGGCCACGCGCTGTTTTTGACCACCGGACAGGCGACCCACGGCGGCGTGCGCGAATTTTTCGAGTCCCACGCTCGTCAGATGCTCCAGCGCGACCTTCTCGGCCTCGGCCTTGCTCATCTTTTTGAGCGTGACAGGCGCGAGCGTGCAGTTGTCGAGCACATCCATGTTGTTGAAGAGGTTAAAGCCCTGGAACACCATGCCGATGTCCTCGCGCAGCTTGTTGATGTTGCAGCGCTCGGCCGTGAGGTCCTGGCCGTGGAACCAGATGTGGCCCGCGTCCGGGGTCTCGAGCAGGTTGAGGCAGCGCAGGAAGGTCGACTTGCCCGAACCCGAGGCGCCGATGATGGTGACGACCTCACCGGGATTGACAGCGAGGTCGATGCCCTTAAGCACCTCAAGCGAGCCAAAGCTCTTGCGCAGGCCCTCAACGCGGATAAGCGGCTCATTGGTCTGTGCGGCGGCCGCGGTGCCGGTAGTGGCGGTATCTGCCATGATGATTCTCCTCGTCTTGAGCCTAGTTGGAGCTGGGCAGCGTTGCCGGGGCCTCGGCGCCGAGCTTTTTGCCGAAGGCCTCGAGCAGGCGGCTCGCCACGAGCGTCAGGATCAGGTAGACCACGAGCGCCACGCAGTAGACCTCCATCTGGCGGTAGTACACGCCGGCGACGGTGGTGGTGGCATACATGAGGTCGAACACGCCGATGACCGAGAGCACCGACGAATCCTTGATGTTGATGATGAGCTCGTTGGTGAGCGCCGGGATCGCGTTTATAATGCCCTGGGGGAACACGACCTTGCGCATGGCCTGCCACTGCGACAAGCCCAGCGAGCGCGCCGCCTCGGCCTGGCCGGGGTCGATCGACTCGATGCCGCCGCGCAGGACCTCCATCATGTAGGCGGTAGAGTTGAGCGAGATGGTGACAAGGCCGGCGGTGAAGGTGCTCCAAATCTGGTTGGCCTGGGCAGTCTCGAAGCCCATGCCGCGCAAAACGGTGAAGCCCGCGTAATAGATGAGCAGGCCCTGGACCATCATGGGCGTGCCGCGCACGATGGTGGAGTAGACGGTCGCAAAGCCGCGGCCGATGCTCTTAAAGAAGCGCACCACGTCGTTGTCTACGCGGTCGAAGGTCTGAATACGCAGGAACACAAAGAGCAGCGCCAGGAAGAATGCGATGACGGTGCCGAAGGTGGCAAGCGCGATGGTGATCTCGATGCCACGGATGAAGAAGTCGCCGCTCTTGTAGGTCATGTAGACCAGGCTCGACAAAAAGTCGCTGGGGTTGGAGTCCGAGACAATGCTCACCTGCACCAGATCGATAAACGACATGACGCAACGGTCGATAAAGAAGATCGCCGCGATGGCGACCACGACATAGCTGCCCAAGCGTGCGCCGCGACGGAAGCGCTCGGAAGCAAACGGCGACGTTTCGCGATAGTCGCTCCAATGCATGAGCTTGGTGACGAGCGCCGCCGCCGACACGATAATCCAGGCCCAAAGAATTGCCCAGAGGCAGTCCTGGAAGATACCGGTGGGGGCCAAGAAGCTCAGCGGCGTGGGGTTGCGCTGGCTAAACGCCAGGCCGAGCGCCGCGATAACGCTCGTGCCCAGGTATACATAACGGTGGTCTGCCTTGATAAAGGAGGCCAGACGATTGATGGTTTTCATGCTGCCTCCCTATGCCGGCTGACGGTCGAGGCACGCGTCCCACATTTGGTCGCGTTCCTCTTGGCTAATGCCCTTGAGCGTCTTGTCGATGAGCTTAAGCAGCTTGTCCGAGCCCTTGCGGCAGCCGACGTTTGCCGTGACCTCCTGCTTAAAGCCCTCGCCCTCGGCAAATTGAATCGGCACGATACCCGGGTTTTGGGCCATATAGCCCTTCTCGTTCTCAGTGTTGTAGGTCACGGCGTCGCACGTGCCCTGCAGCAGATTCGAAAACACCGTGGGCACCGAGTCGACCGGGTTCTTGTGGACAACACCCGGGATCTCGTCGATGACGGTATCGAGCATGGTGTCCTTTTGACCGAGCACCGTGGCACCGCTGAAGTCGCTGAGCTTGGTGGCGTTTTGGTAGGGCGAGCCCTCTTTTACGAACAGGCCAAAGTAACCAATGAA
>CATXJW010000020.1 GCA_958370325.1 uncultured Collinsella sp.
GGACGCCGCCCTCTCAAGGCGGAGATCACCAGTTCGAATCTGGTACGGGCTACCATGCATCTGATACCCGGTCTTTCCACGGAAGGCCGGGTTTTTTATTATCTAACAACTGTCTGTCATTCCCGTTTGAACAAGAGCTTTTCGTTCTGCTTATGGCCCTTACGGGTACAATAACCAAGATATTTTGACTGTTAGAAGGAGTCTCATGACGGAGTCCTCTCAGCATACGTCCAAGCCCCAGGTCGAGGTTGAGGCCTCGGGCGGCGATGACAATAAGAGCGCACGCCGCGGCGCAATCTTTATCGGCGTTGTGCTGGTGGGTTATATCGTCTATCTGGTGGTAACCGGGCAGATGGGGCAGTTCTGGGCTGCTATGTCGAGCGTCCAGGCGCCCTGGCTCGTTGTCGCGTGTCTCTGCATGTTCATGTATCTGTTCTTTGGCATTGTGGCCTATGCGATCGCCGTCTGGCTCGACCCCAATTCGCCCGTCGGCATTCGCGACCTGATCTCGGTCGAGGCGAGTGGCATCTTCTTTGGCAACCTGACGCCCATGATGATGGGCTCTACGCCTGCCCAGATCTACCGCCTGACCAAAGCGGGCCAAAACGTGGGCGAAGCGGGTGCCACGCAGTTCACCCGATTTATTGTGTATCAGTTTGGCCTAGTTGCCTGGGGCGCTATCCTATTGCTTGCTCGCATGCCGTTTTTTGCCGAGCGCTATGGCGACATGACGCTGCTGTGCGTCTTTAGTTTTGGCGGTCACTGCTGCATCCTGCTCGGCATCTTCGCCGTCGCGCTCATGCCTAAGACCGTCACGCGCGTCGCCCATTGCATCATCAATTGGCTCGAGCGCATAGGTGTCTCGGCCACTAAGATCGATGGATGGCGCTCGTTTGTCGATGGCGAGATCTACTCCTTCTCCGAGAAGTTTAAGCTTTCGGCCGGACATTTTTCGTCCATGCTGCTCACCGTGTTTATCACCATGCTGCAGCTCGCGTTTTTCTATCTGGTGCCGTATTTCCTGATGCTTGCCTTTGGCCACCACGAGGTCGACTTTTTCTCGGTCATGGCTGCGAGCGCCTTTGTCCAGCTGCTGAGCTCTGCGGTCCCCTTGCCCGGTGGAACTGGTGGCGCTGAGGGCGGCTTTGCATTGTTCTTGGGTCATTTCTTTGGGTCGGCTTCGACCGCCGGCTATCTGCTGTGGCGCCTCATTACGTTTATCGCGCCGACCATTTTGGCTGCGCCCCTGCTGGGCCTTAAGAGCGCCCACAACGAGAGCATCCATGCGCGCTGGGATCGTGTGATGCGCAGGCTCGGCCGCACGCCTCAGACGCCCTCTGCGCCCACTAAGCCGCACCCCATGAATGCTGTTACCGTTGATCCCAAGAAGCACGCTCAGAAGGCTTCTGGGACCGCTAAACCGGCTCATAAAGCCTATGTGCGACAGACAGGCGACGGTATCCGCGTGTCTCCGTCGGCACTCAATAAGAAGAAGCACCCTAAGTCCCAGTAGGGCAGTCGTGCGTTCTTCATGATGCGGGGCATATTTGTGCTGTATGGGGGATAATCCTCTTACGTAGATTATCTCTCATCTGTTGATGAATGCCTGCATATCGAAGGGACACGTCCATGGACACCAGCAAACCGCGTCTTGATCGCCGTATCGTTCGCAGCCGCAATGCCATCCTTTCTGCTTTCGAGCGCCTGCTCATGGAAAAGCCGCTGGCAGACATTACGGTGAGTGCCATCGCGCGCGAGGCCAATGTCGACCGCAAGACCTTTTACGTTCACTTTGGTACGGTTGATGGCTTGCTCGATGCCATTGCCGTCGATGTGGTGGAGATGATTGTCGACTCGGTCGAGAAAACGCTTGCCTCCATGGACGGCGACACCAACGAACGCGCCCTGAGCGCGGCGGCGACCTTCTTTAAAACTGTTAACGAGGCACTGTGCAACAACCTGGTGCTCAATCGTCAGCTGATCGAGAACATTCCGCTCGATGATTTTATGGCTCGTCTTCGTGCGCCGCTCGAACACGAGATTGCCGAGCGCGATCTGCTACCCCAAGGTCTCAAGGACGAGATGTTCGACTACTATCTGGCGTTTCTGCTGTCGGGTATCATCGGCATCTATCGCACGTGGGCATTGTCCGATGGCTCGGTTCCCATCGAGCGCGTCTCGGAGGTTGCTAATAATCTGACGTTGAGCGGCCTGTCGAGTCTGGAATCTCGTTTCGAATAGCGCTTGCGCATTACCCCCCTGAGTTGCGGTGAAATAGGGACTGAATAGGCCTTTTAACAGCCTAAACGGTCCCTATTTCACCGCAACTCATTGGTGGTGGCTTACTGGTAGCGCAGGCACTCCACCGGGTCGAGCTTTGCCGCGCGGCGAGCGGGGTAGAAGCCAAAGATTACGCCGATGCCGACGGAGACGCCGAAGGCCAGCAGCACCGTGGCTATTGAAAAGCTCGGTGTGATTTGCCCGCTGGCACCGAGCTCGCTGAGAACCCCTGATCCTGCGGCAAACATCGCAAGGCCCCAGGCCAGCAGATAGCCAATCAGGACACCCAGTAGGCCACCGGTGACGCACAGCGCCGAGGACTCGGCCAAAAACTGCGCGGTGATATCGCGACGACTGGCGCCCAGGGCACGGCGAATACCGATCTCGCGGATGCGCTCAGTCACGTTGGTGAGCATCATATTCATAATGCCGATCCCGCCGACAAGCAGCGAGATACTGGCGACGGCACCCATGATGAGCGAGAATGCGCCCATAAAGGAGTTGAGTGCATCGATGGCGCTTTTCATGGAGGTCGCCGATACACTGTCGTACTCATTGTCCTCCGAGATGCCCTTCATCGCGCGCACCTTGGACTCGATGTTTTTGCAGAGCTCATCCATGTCCGTGCCCTCGGCGGCAAGTGCCGTCACGCTGGGGAATGAAGGATTCTCGTCGCCAAACAGCCCGGATATGGTTTCGCGTGGCATATACAGCGAGAGCGAGCCCATGGAGTCGCTGCCGCCATCAATCACGCCTACAATCTGAACCTCGCCGTTGGACACCTTGATGGTTTTCCCCAGCGCATCCTGCTCGTTGCCGTAAAGCTGATCGGCGCCGCCGCGGCTGATGAGCGCCACGCGCGAGCCTGATTGAGACTCGGCCTCTGAATAGACTCGTCCCGCAACGAGCTTGCTGGCACCCACGGCGTCGAGCATGTCGCTATCGACGCCCTGCGCCATGACGGTATAGCTTTTATCGCCAGACTTGTACTCGGTATACGCGCTGTCGACAATGCCGATCTGCTCTATCTGCGGCACCAGTTTTTGAAGCTTCTGGACGTCCGAATCGGTGAGTTCTTGGGACGAATAGATCTGAACCATACGAGCTGCGTTGAGCCCCAGGCTGTTGACCAAGCTGTTTTGGATGCCGCCGATGAGCGAGGTCATAGCGATGACCGATGCGATGCCAATGACGATGCCCAGGATGGTGAGCAGGCTGCGTCCCTTGTTGGCCTCGAGCGAGTGAAGTGCTTCTTGGATGAGGTCGCGCGTGCTCACACCATCACTCCTTTCTGCGGGATGGTCGGGTCGGAGATCGTGGGTAGGCTATCGACGGCGCTGCGCAGGGTCCGCGGTGCATGTGGAATATACGCGCCGTCGTGAATGCGACCGTCGCGTATGGTCACGGCACGGTCGGCCACGGCGGCAATGCCGGGGTCGTGTGTGATAAGCACGATGGTTTTGCCGCGCTCCTGGAGCTTATGGAAGGTCTCCATCACAAGCGCTCCGGTCGCGGAGTCCAGGTTTCCCGTCGGCTCGTCAGCCAAAATGATGGGCGGATCGTTGACGAGGGCGCGTGCGATGGCGACGCGCTGCATCTGTCCACCCGAGAGCTCTGATATACGGTGGTCCCAATGGTCGACGGCCAGCGTGACGGCCTGCAGCGCGTGCACGGCGCGTATTTCACGCTGGCTGCGGGGTACGTTGGTGTAGGCCAGCGGCAACATGACGTTTTCTATGACCGAAAGGCGCGGCAGCAAGTTGAAGCTCTGAAAGACAAAGCCAATGCTCAGGGCGCGGACTTCGGTGAGCTCGTCATCATCGAGCTCGGCCACGTTGAGCCCTTGCAGGTAATAGTCGCCTGCTGTCGGCTTGTCCAGGCAGCCCAGGATGTTCATGAGCGTTGATTTGCCCGAGCCCGAGGGGCCGGTAATGGCGACGAACTCGCCGGGATCTACCGCCAGGCTCACGTTGTGCAAGATGTGGGCGCAACCCGCCTCGCTCTCAAAAATGCGGTGCACGTTGCGGATGTCGATAACGGGACGCATTACATACCCTCGTCGGTAGACATACTGCCCGAATCCGCGCTGTGACCGCCGTCAGCCGTTGCGTTCGCTCCGGTGTCCATGACGAGGGTGTCGCCATCGCGCAGCTTGGTAACCGGCACGTTAGGGTTGATCTCGTTGCCCTGGTCGTCTCGCTTGACCTGCGTCTTGCCGACTACGGCTTCGTTGTCGTTTTGCGTCAAGACGTTCACCTTCACGCGATGGGTCTGCTTGCCCTCGTCGTCGGTTGCCACGTTGACGTAATAGTGTTCGCCGTCTTCGGTCATGAGCGCCATCGTCGGCACCATCACCACGTCGTCGAGCTGTTCGGTCACCACCGAGACCTCGGCCGTCATGCCCGGCTTCAGGCGCGCGTCGGGCGCCTCGATGAGGATGTCAACGTTAAAGGCCACGCTGCCGCCGCCACCGTTGGCTGTGTCGGAGTTTGCCACCGAGGCGATAGCCGTGACGGTGCCCTGGCTCACGATATCGGGAAACGCGGGATACGTGACGTTGGCGCTCTGTCCAACGGCGATCTTGGCGATGTCCTTTTCGCCCACCTGCACGGTCACCTTCATCTTGGACAGGTCGGCGATCTGCATGCACTGCTTGCCGCCGCTCGTTTCGCTTTCGCCCATGATCATGCCGCTTGTTACCGTGGCGCCCACCTTGGCGTTGAGCTCCACGATGCTGCCCGAGCTCGGGGCCGTGACCGTACGGCTGGCGGCCTTGGCGTTCGCCTGATCGAGATTTGCCTGGGCCGATGCGAGGCTGCGCTGCGCGGCCGATACGGCGTTCGTGTCCGCTGATGCGGCGGAGATGCCAGCCGCTGCGGAAGTTCCATCGACGTCCGTCGTTGGGGTGGCCTGCGCGGCAGCTGCGGCTTTCTGCGCGTTGGCGAGGTCTTCCTGAGCGGCTGCAACTGCACGCTGCGCCTCGGCAACGTTGCGATCGAGCTCGTCGTTTTTAATGGTCATGAGCACGTCGCCCTCGTTGACGGATTGGCCTGCCTGCACGTTGATCGAATCGACTGTGCCGTCGACAGAAGGGGAGACCACTGAGGACGAAATAGGCTTGAGCTGGCCTTTCGCCTCGACCGTTGTGGTAAACGTGCCCTCGGTCACCATGTCGGTCACGGGCTCGCTAGCGCCCTGTGGCTGTGCATTGATAACCAGGGTTGCGACAATGGCAATGAGCGCGATGGCACCCACGACGCCGGCGGCAATACCGCTTCGAATCAGCTTTTTGCGTCGACGTTCGGCACGTTTTGCCTTGAGCTTGGCATATGCCTCTTCATCGGAAATCTCGGCCGTATCGTTCGTGCGTCCGTTCTTCTTGTCGGCATGTACGCCTGTAATCAGAGGAATCGTTTCGGTGGCACCTTCGGGCGTGTGCTCGGTATCATCCGGGCCCGGGGCGATCGTGGGGACATTCGGCATAGCGTCTCCTTTATAGAAAGAACCTCGATAAGTATATGCGCCCACTGGTTGGGGCGGGCGCATGGGACGGTTTCTTTCAGAACTGTTAGATTGGTCGCATCGGTTCCACGTTGTATGAATACGTGCGTTGCACTACGAGTGGACGACCACGCATAGGCCGACTTTGATGCAATCGTGCAGCGCCTTGGCGTCTGCCAGACGCAGGTTGATGCAACCGTGGCTGCCGCACCACTTGTAGGAGTTGGGGTCGTCAAAGCTCTTGTCGTTTTGCCACGTTGCATCGTGGAAGCCGACCATGTTTCCCTCAAATGGCATCCAATAGCTTACCGGGCTCTCGTATTTGGGTTTGCCGGTCTCGGGGTCCTTGGCACCGATGAGTTTGCTGGCGCCATCGTTGCTGTTGATCTGCCAGACGCCCTCGGGCGTGGCGTCCTCGCCCGGCTTTCCCGAGATAAAGTTGGCCTCCCACACGATATTGCCGTTCTCGTCGTAGTAGCGCGCGTGCTGCTCGGACAGATCGACATCGACGTATGCCTTCCAGTCAGGCTCCCCCTTTGCTGTAAAGGTGTCGGCTTTCTGGGAGTATTTGATCTCGATTTCGCCGGTCTGCTTATTGTTAATGGCATCCTCGACCTGCTTTGCGAGCGAGCTGCTGTCGATGGACCAACCAAAGTCGCCGCCTTCGACGGCGCACTGCTTGCCATCGGCGCGCGTCCACCAGCGAGTGGAGCCCACGGTATTGAAGCCGTTGGCGAGCTCGGCAGCCCAGCTGCTGATCTGCGACGTATCGAGCGTGGGGTTGGCCGGATCGGCAAAGCTGATCCACTGCAACACGGAGCTGCCATCAACCTTGCCGGCATCCTCGCCGTTGAGCTTGAGGGTCACGTTGACGCCTAAGAAGTTGTTGGCGGCATCGCATGCAGCCTGAATCTGATCATCGGTCAGCGTTCCATTGAGTGGCTCATAGGCATCGTTGCCGAGCTTGGAAAGATCTACGGTCTCGGCCAGCGAGGCAAGCTCGAGTTCGGCATACTTAATGACATGCTCGCGGTTGAGTTTTTCGTTGGAGCGCGCCTTCTCGACGGTAAACTTGCCGGCCTGCTCGTCATAGGAGCTATTGGCCTCGAACGCGCCCGAACGGCCCTCGTTAAACTCGTCGATGGCGGCGCCCAGATCCTTCTCAAACTGCTTTTGGTCAAAGGTGTCGGAGAGCATGGACAGGTCGACGTCTTGATCAAGATCGACTTCGTTGGAGCTAGCGGTTGTTTTGGTCTTGCCGCTTAAGGATTCTACAAGGCGAACCGGCCATACAAAGGCTTCGTTGTGGTTGATGATCTCTTTTGCGGCAGCTTCGCCGTCGACGATGGGTTCATCGGACTCGGGCTGATAGGTCCAGCTAAAGTCATCGCCTGTCACGGTGAGCTTATAGTGCTTCCAAGCCGAGTTGACCTTGGTGGCGGCAGACGAAGCGTTGGAGAACGAGACGTCGACGCCGGCGATGGTGGTGTTGGGGTAGGCTACCTGCGAAAACGCTACGACGCCTACGATATAGACAATGACGATAAGACCCAGGACGACAAAGAGCGTCGTCTTTTTACCTGACTTATTGTTCTCGGCGGGTTTGCGTGCGGGGCCGCGATTGCCTCGAGCGTGCGTGGGGGGCTGCTTGGGCGCATTGCCATTTGCCTTGCGCTGCTGACGTTGCTGGTTCGGGCGTTGCGAAGTGTTTGTCGCACCACGCTGCTGACCGTGGCTCGGCGCGATAGGACGCGGCGACTGAACGCCGCCGGTGTGCCTGCTCGGCTGCTGCGGATCGGGAATCAGTTGAGTTCGATCGTTTTGCGACATCGTATGCATATCCTTCGAATTTCGCCTTGTGGCTCATCGTGTTTTTACTGGGCTTGCATTATAGCGATTACCCAGTTGCTTGTGGTATGGAAACGGTGGCATTCAAAAGAGGTGGGACATTTGTCCCACCTTTAAGTCGTCCTTTGTCGCTATCCGCACACACCGCATTTTGCACAGGCCGAAAGCGCGGCCGGAGCCTGCGCGATGCCGCCCTTGGCCGTCTCGCGCAGCGTGGCCGGCAACGCGTGGCCCACCGAGAGCATGACGTGCGCCATCTGGTCAAACGGCACCAGGCTCTTAATGCCGGCGAGGGCAAGCTGTGCGGAGCTAAAGGCGGCTGCCACGCCGATGGCGTTGCGGTTTTGGCAGGGTACCTCCACGAGGCCACCGACGGGGTCGCAAACGAGGCCCAGCAGGTTGCTCAGCGCGATGGAACTGGCGTCGAGCGCCTGCTCGGGCGTGCCGCCGAGCATCTGCACCAGCGCGGCGGCAGCCATGGCGGCCGCACTTCCGACCTCGGCCTGACAGCCGCCCTCGGCGCCGGCAACGCAGGCGCTTGTGGTGAGGTTGAGGCCGATGGCGGCGGCGCAGTAGAGCGCATCCATGATCTGCTCGTCGTCGAGCTCGAGGTGGTCGGCGAGCGCCAGCACGCAGCCGGGTACGACGCCTGCGGAGCCTGCCGTGGGGGCAGCGACGATCACACCCATCGTGGCTGAGCGCTCGAGTACGGCCATGGCTCGAGCCACGGCGTCGGTCTGGACGGCGCCCATTAAGTTGGAGCTCAGGTCGTTGCTGCCGGTGGCATCGACAAGTTTTGCCTCGCCGCCGATGAGGCCGCCGAGCGAGCGCTGCGGATTGGAAATGGGGGCTGTGGTCTCGTCTTTCATGACATCGAGCACGCGACGCATGGCAGCGACGGCATGCTGCTCGCCGGTCAGGCGTGCCTCGCGCACGGCCATGACGGCGCCGATGTTGAGGCCCAGTTCCTTGCACGCATCGAGCAGCTGCTCGCCGTCGTCGAAGATTTCCTTTGCTGAGACGCCGGGGGAGAGCGATGAGGCCGAACCGGGAAGCTCAATGAAGGTGGCGTAATCGACATTGTCGAGCTTGCGCAGCATGGGGACGACGGTGTCGTCGGGGGTGCCATCGGTTTCAAAGACGGAGTAGGCCTGGCCGCCCACCTCGGTGCGGTAGGTACGGCAGAAGGCGATGTTCACATGCGCGTAGGCGAGCAGGTTCGTGAGCGCGGCGAGCACGCCGGGAACATCCTGGTGCGCCACGAAGAGCGTGGAATACATGCCCGAGATGTCGACGCCGACGCCGTTGATGCGACTGATGCGCATCTTGCCGCCGCCCAGGCTCTCGCCGCGGACCTGTGCCGTGGCGCCCGTAAGGTCTTGCATGTCGATGTCCACGGTGTTGGGGTGGATGGAGGCGTCGTCGCCCTTAATGTCAAATTGATATTCGAGGCCCTGCTCGCGTGCGAGGTCAAAGGCCTGCTTGATGTTCTCGTCATCGGTATCGAGGCCCAGGATGCCCGCGACGAGCGCGCGGTCGGTGCCGTGGCCGCGGTAGGTGTGGGCGAAGGAGTTCCACAGACCAAAGGTGACCTTGGTGATGCGGCCTTCCAGCAGGCTGGCAGCAACTTGGGCGCAGCGCAGGGCGCCGGCGGTGTGCGATGAGCTGGGACCGACCATGACGGGCCCCAAGATCTCGAATGCCGAGGTCGTAGCTAGTGTTTGCGGCTTGCCTGCCATGGCTGCTCCTTTAATCTATCCCGTCGTCCCGAGGGGCGGGGCATACTCTGTCCCGTCGTTCCGAGGGCTTTAGTATTTGGTCGCCTGCTCGGACAGTCCTGACTCGCACGGAGAGCACATTAAGTGCTCTCCGGCTCGTGCGGAACTCGCGATCGACCAAATACTAAAGCCCTCGGAACTTAGGATACATGGTTGGAGTCGCTCTGCTGCAAATTTCATCGGCTGGTGACCAATTTCGCTTTCCATGTCGATACATCTTCACCACCTTTAAATAAAAAAGAAGTACCGGTTGGGGCCGGTACTTCTTTTGGTGCATCGTTATGTGGTTGCGGCTTTTGCTGTTAGCCTACAGGCCGCAGGCCGCTTTGAGTTCTTCGATGCGGTCGGTATTCTCCCAGGTGAAGTCGGCGTCTTCGCGGCCGAAGTGGCCGTAGGCTGCCGTCTTTTCGTAGATGGGGCGACGCAGGTCTAGGTCGCGGATGATTGCGCCCGGGCGCAGGTCGAAGGTCTTCTCGACGGCCTCGACGATCTTTTCCTCGGCAACATGCGCGGTACCGAAGGTGTCGACCATGATTGAGAGGGGCTTGGAAACGCCGATGGCGTAGGCAAGCTCGACTTCGCAGCGGTCGGCCAGACCGGCGGCGACCACGTTCTTAGCGACCCAGCGCGCGGCATACGCGGCGGAGCGGTCGACCTTGGTGCAGTCCTTGCCGCTAAAGGCACCGCCGCCGTGACGGCCGTAGCCGCCATAGGTGTCGACGATGATCTTACGGCCGGTGAGGCCCGTGTCGCCCATGGGGCCGCCTACGACAAAGCGACCGGTGGGGTTCACGTAGATGTCCGCGTTGTCCCACGGCATGTTCTCGGCGGCCATGACCGGGGTGATGACGTGTTCGATGAGGTCGGCCTTGATCTTGCCCATGTCCTCGATCTCGGCGGCGTGCTGCGTGGAGATGACGATGGTCGTGACCTCGACGGGCTTTCCTTCCTCGTAGCGCACGGTGACCTGGGTCTTGCCGTCGGGACGCAGATAGGCGAGGGTGCCGTCGTGGCGCACGGCGGCCAGGCGCTCGGCCAGGCGGCTTGCCAGGTAGTGCGGCATGGGCATGAGGGTCTTGGTCTCGTTGGAGGCATAACCGAACATCATGCCCTGGTCGCCGGCGCCGATCAGGTCGATCGGGTCGGTGGTGGCGCCGGTCTGGGTCTCGAAGGACTCGTCGACGCCCTGGGCGATATCGGGCGACTGCTCGTGGATAAGGCTCATAACGCCGCAGGTGTCGCAGTCAAAACCGAACTTGGCACGGTTGTAGCCAATGCGACGGATAACGCCGCGGGCGATTTCCTGTACGTCGACGTAGGCCTGGGTGCGAATCTCGCCGGCGACGATGACGGTGCCGGTGGTCACGAGGGTCTCGCAGGCGCAGCGGACGTTCTCCACGTTGGCAGGCACGCCGTTGGGGGCGATGTAGCCCTGCTCCTGGAGTTCTATTTCTTTGGCGAGGATTGCGTCGAGGACGGCGTCGCTGATCTGGTCAGCGATCTTATCGGGATGACCTTCGGTCACCGACTCCGACGTAAAAACAAAGGACCCGTGTTGGGGTGGGATGGAACGAAGTTCTTCTGACATGATTGTCCTTTCAAAAACGTGTCCCGGCGACCGTTACCATTCCGCCGGGCTCTCTATGCAAGGGCACATCATAGCGCGTAAATCAAACATTCACACCCTTTCCGCACCCACTCATTGGGGACAGACTTAAATGAGTAGCCTTAAACTAAGAATGTCTCCAGCGACTGGTCATTTAAGTCTGTCCCCAATGAGTGGGTCGGTGCCCTTTGTGCGGAGGTTGCTTTGTTGCTTTATACTGATGCGGTTAGACATCCATCCTGCAATCGAGGAGATTTCCATGGCATCAGACGTTCGCGTCCGCTTTGCACCCTCACCCACGGGCAAGCTGCACATCGGCGGCGCCCGCACCGCTATCTATAACTGGGCTTTTGCCCGCGCAAACGGCGGCACGTTCATCCTGCGCATCGACGACACCGACCCCACCCGTTCCACCGACGAGAACACGCAGATCATCTTGCGCGCCATGCGTTGGCTGGGCCTGGACTGGGACGAGGGTCCCGAGGTGGGCGGCGACTATGGCCCCTACGCTCAGACCGAGCGCCTGGACCTGTACAAGCAGGCCGCTCAGAAGCTCTGGGACGAGGGCAAGGCCTATCCCTGCTTCTGCACCAAGGAGCAGCTCGACGCCGACCGCAAGGCCGCGCAGGAGCGCAAGGACCCCTTCCAGGGCTATCAGCGCCGTTGCCGCGATCTTGATCCCGAGGAGGCCCGCCGCCGCATCGAGGCCGGCGAGCCCTACGTCCTGCGCATCAAGGTGCCCGAGGACCGCGGTGACGTCGTCATCCACGACGCCGTCCACGGCGAGGTGACCTTCGACGCCAAGGAGCTCGACGACTTTGTCATCTTCCGCTCCGATGGCACGCCCACGTACAACTTCGCGACCGTCGTCGACGACGCCATGATGAAGATCACCCACGTCATCCGCGGCGATGATCACCTGTCCAACACCCCGCGTCAGGTCATGGTCTATGAGGCCCTCGGCGCGCCCGTGCCCACGTTTGCCCACATCTCCATGATCTTGGGTGCCGACGGCAAAAAGCTCTCCAAGCGCCATGGCGCCACCTCGGTGGAGGAGTACCGCGACGCCGGTTACCTGTCCGACGCCTTCGTCAACTACCTGGCGCTGCTCGGCTGGTCGCTCGACGGCGAGACCACAATCATCCCGCGCGATGTCCTGGCCAGCAAGTTCTCACTCGACCGCATTTCCAAGAACCCGGCGACCTTCGACCCCAAAAAGCTCGACTGGGTCAATGCCGAGTACATCAACGGCATGTCCGATGCTCAGTTTGCCGACGAGATCATGGTCCCCGAGCTGCACGAGGCGGGTCTCATCGAGGGTAACGTCGAGTACGGCGAGGACTGGATTGACGCGCTTGCCGCCATCGTCAAGCCGCGCACCAAGATGCCGGCCGACGCCGTGACCGTCGCCGCCCCCATCTTTGCTACGGCCGAGACGCTCGAGTATGACGAGAAATCCGTCAACAAGGGCCTGGCCAAGGAAGGCATGGGCGCCATTCTGGATGCCGCCAAGGCCGCGCTAGAGGGCGTGGACGAGTGGACGGCTGCCAACATCGACGCCGCGCTTGAGCCGCTGCCCGAGCAGATGGATCTTAAGAAGCGCGTGGTCTTCCAGGCCGTGCGCGTCGCCGTCTGCGGCAACATGGTGAGCCCTCCGCTGGGCGAGACCATGGCGCTCGTCGGCCGCGACGACTGCCTGGCGCGCATCGACCGCGCCCGCACGATGGCGCTGTAACAGTCGCGCAAACGCATGTATCCGAGCCCCGTTCACCCGAGCGGGGCTCTTGTTTCTGTGCCGATGAGTGGGTTGCTGGGACAAAATAATCAGTAGTGTTTGTCCCATGTTCGAGTGACGCAACAAGCTTGACACTCGTATTGGCCATGGGACAAACACTACTGATTATTTTGTCCCAGCCCTTTCAGGTCCGTTCGTTAGAGGTGGTGTATGGCTCAACAACTGTCGCTGTTTGCTTCGCCGGAACCGGAGGAGGCTCCGGTGAAGCCCGTGCCTGCCGCTGCCCTGGTTCAACCTAAGCCTGCACCTGAGCCCATTGCCGCCTACGCGAACGTTGTCCTTGACATTCCCACCCGCGCGCTGTCCGAGCCGTTTGCTTACGGCATTGCGCATTCCCTTGCTAATGAGGCCCAGGTCGGATCGACGGTCCTGGTCCACTTTGGCAACCGTGCCGCCGCAGGCTACATCGTCGACATTGCGCCCGAGCCGGGCGACCTGCAAGGCAACAACGCCCTCGACCCTTCGCGCATTAAGTCTGTCGAAGCCATCCTCAGCAAACCGCTCTTTACCGCCGAGGCTGCCCGCATCGCGCGCTGGATGAGTCACGAGTACGTCGCGACGCTTTCCGAGTGCCTGCGCCTGTTTTTGCCTCCGGGCGGCAGCCCGCGCGTGGTCAAGGGCGATGACGGCGCATGGTCGGTTGAGCGCCCCGCCGTCAAGCCTATTCAAAACCGCTGGGTCATGCTCACGCCCGAGGGCTTCGACTATACGCCGCCCAAGACCGCCGTTCGCCAGCGCCAGCTCATCGAGGCGCTCCGGTGCGGCCCCGTTACGACGCGCGACCTCAACCTGCTCTATAACAGCATGTCGGCGACCATCAAGGCGCTCGAAAAACGCGGCGTCGTGGTGGTGGAGGAGCGCCGTGCCTGGCGCGGTTGCAGCGAGCAGACTACGCTGTCCTCCGCGAGCGGCAAGGCGCCGGTCGCACTTACCAACGGCCAGCAGCAGGCGCTCGCGCAGATTGAGCGCGCTCGCCTGGATGCGCACGGCGACGTGGTCCTTGTCGATGGTGTCACCGGATCCGGCAAAACCGAGGTCTACCTCTCCGCTATCGAGCGCGTGCTCGCGGCCGGTCGCTCGGCCTGCGTGCTCGTGCCCGAGATCTCGCTGACGGCCCAGACCGTCGGCCGCTTCCGCTCGCGCTTTGGCGAGACGGTCGCCGTGTTCCACTCGCGCCTTTCGGCCGGCGAGCGCCTGGACCAGTGGGATATGGTCTCCAGCGGTGCGGCCCGCGTGGTCGTCGGCGCCCGCTCGGCGCTCTTTTGCCCGCTCAGTGACTTGGGCCTCATCATCATCGACGAGGAACACGAGACCAGTTACAAGCAGGGCTCCAGTCCGCGCTACCACGCGCGCGAGGTGGCGGCCGAGATGGCGCGGCGCTACCGCTGCCCACTTGTGCTGGGCTCGGCCACGCCTTCTGCCGAGGCCCTCGACCGCTGCCGCCGCGGTACGTACGGCGGCGCCACCTGGACGCGCGTCGAGATGCCCGAACGCCCGGGACTCGCCGTGCTGCCCACTGTCCGCATTGCCGACCTGCGCCGTGAGTTTTCTCACGGCAGCCGCTCCATGTTCTCAAAACCCTTGATGGAGGGCTTGGAGCGTGTGGTCGAGCGCCGTGAAAAGGCCGTGTTGCTGCACAACCGCCGCGGTTTTGCGCCGTTCCTGATGTGCCGTGAGTGCGGCTGCGTCCCAACCTGCAACCACTGCTCCACCGCGCTTACGTATCACGAGCGCACGCACACACTGCAGTGCCACACCTGTGGATCGTCCTGGCGCGTGCAGCCGTATCCCGCGCCCACGAGTCGCTGTCCCAAGTGCGGGAGCCGCTACCTGGCTAAAATGGGCCTGGGAACGCAGCAGATCGAGGACGCGCTGCACCAGATGCTGCCCGAGGACGTCGCCATTATCCGCATGGACGCCGATTCCACGCGCGGGAAGGACGCACATAAAAAGCTACTCGAGCAGTTCGATGCCGCCGATTGCGCGGTGCTGCTGGGCACTCAGATGATCGCCAAGGGCCTCGACTTTCCCGAGGTCACGCTCGTGGGCGTGGTCAATGCCGACTTTGCGCTGAAGCTGCCGGACTTCCGCGCAGGGGAGCGCGCCTACGACCTGCTGGAACAGGTGGCGGGCCGCGCAGGTCGCGGCGATCGCCCCGGCGAGGTCATCATCCAGACCTACCTGCCCGAGGATCCGGTCATTCGCGCCGTCGCCGAGCACGATCGTTCGATCTTTACCGACTACGACCTGGACCAGCGTCGCGACGCCCTATATCCGCCGTTCGTGCGCCTAGTCAACATTTTGGTATGGTCGGCGAACCGAGACGACGCGCAAGACTACATCGGGCGCATCGCAAAGCTCCTTAAGCGCCGCTGGCACGCCGCCGCCCCTGATTTTTTGCGGGCGGGGAGTGTCGTGCCGCAGGTGCTAGGCCCGGCTTCGTGTGTAATCGAGAGAGCCAAGGACCGTTACCGCTTCCATCTGCTTGTAAAGTCGCCAGTAGGGTACCATGTCTCTGACGATATCGACGCCTGCCTCAAAGAGGCGGGCTCCGTGCGCGGCGTGAGCGTGAGCGTTGACGTCGACGCCTATGATTTGATGTAACAAACCGAAAGGATGGCCATGGAAGCCAACGGAATCGTACTGTCGCCCGACCCTCGTCTGCGCCAGGAGTGCGCCGTCATTGAGGAGATCACCCCGGCGATTGAGGCACTTGCCGAGAAGATGAAGAAGATGATGTTCGAGAACGGCGGCTGCGGCCTGGCTGCCCCGCAGATTGGCGAGCTCATTCAGCTCGTCACCATCGACTGCGACTACAGCGACAAGAATGATTATGATCCGTACGTGCTCATCAATCCTGTCATTGTTGAGCAGAGCGACCATCTGGTGCCGTTTAGCGAGGGCTGCCTGTCCATCCCTGGCATTAGCTGCGAGATCGAGCGTCCCGACCATGTCGTCGTCGAGGCGTACGACTTGGACGCAAACCTGATTCGCTATGAGGCTTCGGGCGATCTGTTCTGCGTGTGCCTGCAGCACGAGATTGATCACCTGCATGGCAACACCATGTTCGAGCGACTGAAGCCGATGCAGAGGCTCAAGGCCGTCAAGGAGTACCAGGACGCCCTGGCTCGCGGCGCTCGACCTGGCGAGACGGAGTAGGTCCCACCGTCCCCGGTGCTGAGCGCCCACATATCATCCCGTGCTCAAACATTCTCGCTTTGCTGCGAAACTGCGCGCGGGACGATATGTGGGCGCTCAGCACCGGGGACTGCGTTGTTCTGGCTCGGTTCGCCCGGGTGCCGTCGGGCCAGGGAGGGGCGTCTTCGCTGATAGGTGCTTTGTTGGGAGGGCTGCTTTTATGCGGCTCTTTCTTTGTTTTTGGGTATATTTGTCTTTGTTGAACTGTTCTTGCGGCTGGGTGCGTTTGCGGCCTAGAGCGCTTCTTTTGTAGCCGTCTCGGCTCGTTGTTGAGAGGAGACTTACTTTTATGCGTATTGTGTTTATGGGTACGCCTGATTTTGCTGTGCCTTCGCTGACTTCGCTTGTTGAGGCTGGGAATGAGATTGTACTCGTAATTACTCGTCCCGATGCTGTTCGTGGGCGTGGTAAGAAGCTTGAGCCGTCTCCTGTTAAGGCTAAGGCGCTTGAGCTGGGGTTGCCGGTTGTTGAGGCCAATCGTATGACGCCGGAGGTTGTTGAGGCGCTTCAGGCTGCGCAGGCGGATATTTTCTGTGTGGCTGCCTATGGCTGCATTTTGCCTGATGAGGTGCTGCATATGGCGCCGCTTGGTATTGTGAATGTACATGCTTCGCTGCTGCCTCGTTGGCGTGGGGCTGCTCCTATTCAGCGTGCGATTCTCGCTGGTGATGAGGTTGCTGGCGTTTCTATCATGCGCATCGGGCACGGCGTGGATACTGGTGCTTATTGTGCTCAGGCTTCCACGTCGGTTGCCGGCAAGCATGCCGAGGCTTTGACCATGGAGCTTGGTGAGCTTGGCGGTAAACTGCTTGCCGATACGCTTCCTTCTCTTGCCGATGGCACCGCCGTGTGGACTGAACAGGATGAGGCGCTCGTTACCCATGCTGCCAAGATTTCTAAGCAGGAGATGCGCCTGGATCCGCACATGGTGGCGCTTGATTGCGTGCGTCATGTGCTGGCCTCGTCCGATACCGCGCCTGCCCGTTGCGTGATTGCCGGTAAGACCGTACGCGTGCTCGATGCTGCGCCGGCTGATGTGTCGCTCGGCGAGGGTCAGGTTCTCGTTAAGGCCAAGCGTGTCTACCTGGGTCTTTCCGATGGCGCGATTGAACTGCTCGAGGTTAAGCCCGATGGCAAGCGTGCCATGGCTGCTTCTGCCTGGGCTGCCGGCCTGCAGGGTGCCGATCTTTCGTGGGGTGTTTTGTCATGAGCAAGCTGTCTCCCGCGCGCAAGCTTGCGGTCGATGTGCTGATGGAGGCCGATCGCCGCGGCATGTATGCGCGCGACGTGCTGTCCTCTCGCGCATCGGCCAAGGCTATTGACCAGCGCGATTCCGCTTTTGCCGCCCGCTTGGCGCTGGGTGTGGCCGCCACGCAGGGTATTTTGGACGAGCTGCTCGATCAGTTTCTTGATAAGCCCAAAAAAGTCGCGCCTCGTGTGCGCATGGCACTTCGTATCTCGGCCTTCGAGATGCTCTATCTGCATACGCCTGGCCGCGTTGCCGTAAGTCAGGGAGTTGAGCTGGTTCGCTGCGGTGCTAAGTCTGCCACAGGTTTGGCCAATGCCGTGCTGCATAAGGTCGCGGACAATGTTGAGGACTTTGCTACTGCGTCCGATGTGGATGAGTCTGAGCGACGCTTGGTTCGTCTGTCGCGCCTGATGGGTCTTCCTCGCTGGCTGTGCGCTCGCATTATGGCGTCGTTTGACACGCCAGAGGGTGCGCTTAACTTTGCCGGCAATCTGGCCCCCGCGCCGCTCGCTTTGCACGAGAACGCCTTTGCAACCAAACCTGATCCGTACCTATCGCAGCTTGTGGCGCCTGTGTTCCCTGGCTGCCATGCTCCGGTCGATGCTCAAGTTACCGTTGCTTCGGGTGTGTTTGAGCGTGCTGCTGCCGTGGCCTCGGACCTTAACGCCCAGCTTATCGCCACAGCTGCCACGCGCCCTGGTAGCTGCCTTGAGATTGGAGCCGGTCGTGGCACCAAGACCTATGTGATGATGTGCCAGGCCAAGCGTGCGGGCTATGAGCGTCAGCATACGGCGCTCGATCTGCATGATCGCAAGTGCGATCTGAATCTCGCTCGCCTGCATAAGGCCGGTATTCAGGGCGTTCGTACGGTTTCGGGTGATGCTTGCGAGCTTGATGAAGTACTGACGTCGTTTGATGCCATGCTTGGCGAGCCGGTTAAGTTCGACACAGTCTTTATCGATGCGCCGTGCTCGGGCACCGGTACCATGCGCCGTCATCCCGAGATCCCGTGGCGCCTGACCGAAAAAGATGTGACGGTTGAGCTGCCCAAACTGCAGCTTATGATGCTCAAAGAGGCTGCTGTCCGCGTGGCTGCCGGCGGCGAGCTCATCTATGCGACGTGCTCGGTTTTCGACGAGGAGAACACACAGGTGGTGGACGCTTTCCTGAACTCTCCCGAGGGCACCGGTTTTAGCCTGGAGCCGCTCTCCGAGGCGCAGATCCTGCAACTTCCCGAGTTCGATCAGGCCAAGAAGCTCGTATCCGTTCGTCAGAATGATCGAGGCCTCTTCCAAAGCGTGCCGGTAAATGCCGATTCCTACGACGGCCACTTCTGCGCCAGACTGGTCCGTAAGTAACTACTGAGTTGCGGTGAAATAGGGATTGAATAGCGGCTTCAACTCGCCAAACAGTCCTTATTTCACCGCAACTCATAGAGATGCCTAGGTAGCTAAAGAATAAGCCCCGCGATCGGTGCCGGTCGCGGGGCTGATTGGTTTCTAGTGGCTGTGTGGGCAGTTGGCGCAGCAGCCGTTGGTGGCGCTGGTGCTGGAGCCGCCGCTTCGCTGGTCGGTGTTGTAGAAGCCGCTGCCCTCAAACTTGATGCCGCTAGCCGAGAACGTCTTGGCCGCCGGGGCACCGCAGCTCGGGCACACGACCTCTGGAGTCTCGGACATGGGATGCTCAACCTCAAACACGTTGCCGCAGCTCGAGCACTTGTAATCGTAGCGCGCCATAGTACTTCCTTTTCAGCACAAAGCGGGCAGATTACTCTGCCCGCAAAAATTCAAACGTCTGTAACTGTACCCTATATCGGACGTTTTATCACGCTTCACCCCAGAATCTATGCGTGTTGCGCAGGAGCTGTGCGGTTTTGCCCTCAGCGGCCGCAACGTCGGCCTCGTCAGCTTGCCAGGTCCAGTTGCCCGTGGCCACGCCCGGTACGTTCATGCGCGCGTCGTCGCCCAGCCCCAGGACATCCTGCAGCGGCATCATCAAGAGCGGTGCATCGCTTGCCAGGGCATTGCCCATGAGCTCGCTTGCCAATGTAATGCCGCTCGGCTCATCGCCGCCTGCAAAGGAGCGCGTGCACCAGCCGGCAAGTGTCGAGGTGTCGTGCGTCGAGGTGTACAGGATCTTTCCCGGTGTGGGGTGAATTCCGCAACGAACGTCGTAGTCGCTAAACTCCAGCACGTCCATGCCGGGGAAGCCGCAGGTCGAAGCCATGGCGCGAACGCCGGGCGTCAGATAGCCCAGATCCTCGGCGATAAAGTTGAGCGGACCCAGCTCGTCATAGGCGGTCTGGAACAGGTCCTTGCCCGGGCCTGCCAGCCAGCGGCCGTCGGCACAGGCCTTACCGGCGGGAATGCTAAAGTAGCTGTGGAAGCCCAGGAAGTGGTCCAGGCGCACGCGGTCGTAGAGCGAAAACGCACGGCGCAGGCGGTCGAGCCACCAACGATAGCCGTTCTCCTTCATGCGATCCCAGCGGAAGGTGGGGTTGCCCCACACCTGGCCCTCGGGCACAAAGTTGTCGGGCGGCGCGCCCGAAATCTCAATCGCCTTGCCGGTATCGGACAGCCAGAAGTTCTCGGGCTCGCTCCACGCGTCGGCCGAATCGTCCGAGACATACATCGGGATATCGCCGATGACCTCGATGCCTTTCTTGTGCGCATAGTTCATGAGCTCGCACCAGGCAAGGTCAAAGCGATACTGCATGTACGCCTGCAGCTCGGCCTCGTCGTGGAAGCGCTTGTCATCGATCAGATACTCGTTGTAGCGCGCGACATCTGCCGGCCAATCGTGGCGCGACTCGCCCTCAAAGTACTTCTTAACGGCCATGTAGACGCAGTACTTCTCGAGCCAGTCGGCGTTGCGATGTTTAAACGCCGTGTACAGCGGGTCGGCATCCTCACCGCCGTGGGCCTTCCATGCAGCAAAGTCGGCGGCCAGCTCCTCGTGACTCTCGGGCAGCAGGTCGATATTGCCTGCAAAGGCCGAGGGGCCGGCGTAGGGGGAGCGGAAGAAGTCCGTGGGGTTGACGGGCAGGACTTGCCAGTAGCGCATGCCCATAGCGGCCAGATGGTCGATAAAGCGACGCGTGGGCGCACCGATTGTGCCGGGCTTGCCGTCATCGGTCGGCACCGAGGTGATGTGGCACACAACGCCCGCGCCATGATCGAGCGGCTCCTGCAGGCGCTTCTCGGCATGGTGATAGATGATCGAAGAGCCCAGCGGGTACAGGTCGAGCGTGACGGTACCGTTGTGGATCTCGCACTCGTGACCGCTGATCACGTCGCTCGCGCATTCGCCGAGCGCCGGAATCGTCACGCGGTGCGAATTGCGCAGGCTGCGGTTGATGATAGCCGTCGCGGTCTCGCCGTCTTTGCCCGTGCGGGTGTAAGCCAAGACTTCGTCGTTGAGCGCAAAGGCCTTGATCTCGCCATCGACCATAAAGGGCAGCGCACGGCGCACGGCAGACGCGTTCTTAACGATGGCCAGTGTGTCGAAGTCGTGGAGTTGGTCCTTGGTCGGCAGGGTGCGGCGGTTGCCCGGGTCGGTAAGGCCCTCCAAGCCGTACTCGTCGCCGTAATAGATTGAGGGTACACCCGGGAAGGTCATCTGCATGAGCGTCGCCAGCCAAAAACGGCTCTTGGCCAGGCCCATCGAGTTATCGTCCAGGCGCCATTTGCTGCGCTCGCTCTCGGGCAGCTGCGACTCGTCGGGGCCACCGCCAAGCACCGAGATGATACGCGGACGGTCGTGGCTCGAAAGCAGATTGAGCGCGCAGGCCAGTGCCTCGCGCGGGTAGTTCTCGCGCAGGGTTTCGATATCCTCGGCTGCCTGGTAAGCGTTCTTGTAGCCCATCAAAAAGCCGATGACCATGTCGCGGAAGGGGTAGTCCATGGCGGAGTCGAGCTCCGAGCCCTGCAGATAGCGACGCAGGTGGCCATAGCTGATCTTGTTGGAGGCGTCTTCCCAGACTTCGCCGAGCAGCAGCGCGTCGGGCTTCTCGGCGAGCACGGCCTTTTTGATCACGGCCAGGAAGTCGTCGGAAAGCTCGTCGGCCACATCGAGTCGCCAGCCATGGGCACCGGCGCGCAGCCATTTACGGATCACGCCGTCCTTGCCCAGGAGCCGCTCGCGCACCAGTTCGGAATTCTCGTTGATGGCGGGCATGTTGCCCACGCCCCACCAGCAGTCATACGAACCGTCCTCATGGAAGTAAAATGCATCGCGCCACGGCGAGTCCTCGCTCTGCCAAGCACCGACGCCGGGATAATTGCCGTAGCGGTTAAAGTAGATCGAGTCGTCGCCCGTATGGTTGAAGACGCCGTCCAGGATGATGGAAATGCCGAGCTTCTCGGCCGCCTCGCACAGCTCCGTAAAGTCCTGCTCGGTGCCCAGAATCGGGTCTATTTTGGTGTAGTCGGCCGTATCGTAGCGGTGGTTGCTCGCGGCCTCAAAGATGGGGTTGAGGTAGATGGCCGTAAAGCCTAGCTCGGCAATGCGGGGCAGGTCATTTTGGATACCCTTGAGCGAACCGCCGTAAAAATCCCAGGTCTTGATGGAGCCGTCTTCGGCACGCTCGTACTCGGGCGGTTCGTTCCAGTCCTCGACCATGCGGCGCTGGATTCCTTTGCGCGGTTTTTCAACTTCGGCAAGCGTGCGCTCGCGCCAGTTTTCGTCGCGGGCATAGCGGTCGGGGAAGATCTGGTAGACCATGCCACGCTCGTACCACTCGGGACGAACTTTGCGGTGCTTGTAGACGGTGATCTGGAAGGACGGGACCTCGGCGTAGTTGTAAGTTACGCCCTCGCCACCGGTGCGACCCTGCGGTGCGCCCAGGCGGACCTCGGGCTGGCCCTCGATATTGCAGATAAAGCTGTACCAGATAAGACAGGGCTCGGTGCACTCAAGCTCTACGGTAAATATGCCGTCGCCCTCGTGCGTCATGGGATACAGAGACTCACCGATCTCATCGACCCAGGTGCGCAGCGTAAGCGTTGCCTGGTTGGGGTCGGCATCCTCCAAAATCACCGAGAGCGAAACGGAAGTTCCAGTGGTCACAGCGCCAAACGGAGTGCGAAACTGCGGCAGACGGCTGTTGTGAATCAATCTCATAATACGGTCCAGTTCAATAGAATCACGGCCTGCGGGCCATGGGCTTTACGCACAAGATATAAGTATATCTGTTGTACAAAGGCTGTATAAACAACATCCGTTTACCATCGGCGAACGGTTGTCCTAGAAAATCGTTTTACCACCCAAATTATCGCGATATTTAAAAACGTCTATACCGATACTATTTGTAGCCAAACAAAAGTACTTCGGTTTACTACGACGAATTGAATGATCTCAACCACAGTCATTTTGGTGATATTAAAACCGCAGGTAGAAGCGTTCTTAATTTCGAAGATTACTCGCCGTGGTCTGCCGGAGCCATTTTGTCGTAGTAAACCGGCCCTCTTTTTAATGCGAAGTTCGACGCAAAAGAGGGCGCCTGGTTGGGGCGCCCTCTTTTGCGATGAGGATTAAGTTTTAATCGTCCGGATTAGTGGCGCTTGCGGGCGGCCGTTGCCTTGCGGACGGAGGTCTTCTTGGTCGGAGCCTTTTCCTCGGCCGGAACGGCGGGGGAGACCGGGGTCTCCTTGGCGGGCTCGGTCTTTGCCTTAGCCTTGGGAGCGGCCTTAACCTCGGCAGCCTTCGGAGTCGGCTCGGCCTTTACTGCGGGCTTTTCCTCGGCCTTAGCCTCTGTCTTGGGAGCAGCAGCCTTGGTCATAGTCTTTTTGGCCGTCGTCGTAGAGCGCTTGCGCGTGGTGGTCTTGGCGACCGGCTTTGCCTCGACAGCTGCCTTGGCCTTGGGCTCGGAGGGCGCCTCCTCGACTTTGGCGGCCGGCTTTGCGGTTGCCTTAGTCGAGGCGGCCTTTTTGGTCGTCGACTTCGTAGCCGTGGTTTTCTTGGCGGTCGTGGTCTTGGTCGCGGCCGTCTTCTTGGCAGCGGTCTTGGCCGGAGCCTTTACCGCACGCTTAGTCTCGGCGGCGGCCTTCACCTCGGGGGCAGCCTCGGCCTCGGCGGCCTTTTTGGCAGCGGCGGTCGTGCGCTTGCGCGTGGTCGATGCCTTGGCAGTAGTTGCCTTGGCAGCGGTGGCCTTGCTCGCAGCGGCCTTCGTGGTCGTAGCCTTCTTAGCCGTCGTCTTGCGAGTCGTCGTCTTCTTGGCGGCAGGCTTCGCTGCGGGCTTCACCTCAGGCTCGGGCTCGGGAGTAGCCTCGACCTTCACCTCAGGATCGGCTTTAACGGGGTCAGCTTCAACCGGCTTCTCCTCGACCTTGGGCTCCTCAGCAGCAGCGGGCTCCTTAACGGGCGCCGCAGGCTCGGCCTCATCAGCAACCGGCTCCTCTATGGCCGTGGCAGCCTCCACAGCCGCCGGGCGCTCAATCTCCGGGTGCATAAAGAAGTACAGGTCCAGATACTTGTCGGCCGAACGCGTCCAGCTAAAGTCCTGGCTCATGGCCTGCGTGACTAGCTGGTTCCAGGCATCGCGGTTGTCCCAGAACAGGCGTGCTGCGCGGAACACCGCGTCGCCCATCTCGTCGCCGTTAAAGTTGGTAAACGAGAAGCCCGTGCCCTCGCCGGTAAACTCGTTGTACGGCTGCACGGTGTCCTTCAGGCCACCGGTCTCGCGCACGATGGGCAGGGTGCCGTAGCGCATGGCGATGATCTGCGACAGGCCGCAGGGCTCAAATTTCGAAGGCATCAGGAATATATCGGCGGCAGCGTACATGCGCTGCGACAGCGCGGGGTCAAACTCGATGCGCGCGGCCATGGTGCCGGGGTACTTGTCCTGGAAGTAGCGCAGACCGTCCTCGTAGTCGCGGTCGCCGGTGCCCAGCACGGCCACCTGTACGCCGCCGGACAGGATGCGGTCGAGCGCGTACATGACCAGGTCCAGGCCCTTCTGACGCGTCAGGCGCGTGACCATCACCATGAGCGGACGGTCGTCGCGAACCTCGAGCCCCAGCTCTTCCTGCAGTTTGGCCTTGCACACGGCCTTGCCGGAACGGTCATCAACCGTGTAGTTGGCGGCAATGCGCTTGTCGGTTGCCGGGTCAAAGGCCGCCACGTCAATGCCGTTGAGGATGCCCTGCAGCGCGTAGGAACGCTCGCGCAGCACACCGTCCAGGCCCTCGCCAAACTCGGGCGTCTGGATCTCGCCCGCATAGGTGGGGCTCACCGTGGTAATGGCATCGGCATAGTGCAGCGCGCCCAGCATGTAGTTGATGCTGCAGGCGTCGCAACGCAGCTGCGTAGCAGCCGCCGGAATATGCGCCACACCCAGGATGTCCTCCATCACGGTGTCGCTAAACTGGCCCTGGAACGCCACGTTGTGGATCGAGAACACAGTCTTGACGCGGTCGTACAGCGGCAGGCCCTGGTAGAACTCGCGCAAGAACACGGGCGCCAGTGCCGTCTGCCAGTCGTTACAGTGCAGGATGTCGCACTCAAAGCCCTCGGGCAGGTGCTGCAGGCTCTCGGTAATGGCCTTGGAGAAGAACGCGAAGCGCTCGCCGTCGTCGAAGAAGCCGTACGGATAATCGCGCGCAAAGTAGCGCTCGTTGTCCACGAACATATAGGTGACGCCGTCGTGCTCGAGCTTCTCCAGCCCGCAGTACTCGTTGCGCCAGCCCAGGCTCACGTAAAAGTCGGAAAAGTGCTCCATCTGCGCCTTGTACTCATCCTTGATGGTGGCGTACTTGGGCACCATCACAATGACTTCGGCGCCGGCGCGCACGAGCGCCGCAGGCAGCGAGCCCGCCACGTCGCCCAGGCCACCGGTCTTAACAAACGGTGCGCACTCGGCCGAGGCAAACACGATCTGCATCTTTTTGCTGGAATCTGCCATATTGTCTCCCATGTTGCAATTCGAGAATAGCCGCCTGGCGCTAACCGGGCGGCTATTCTACATGTTACGAGCGATGTTGCGGTGCCAACGTTAACGTACGATGGTGGTGTCGGAAGTTAACGGAGCCTTGCCCAGCACCAGGATGTTCTCGGGCGTGCCGCGAAGCTCGGTGTTGGTGGGAACCACGTTGTTCTTGTCCAGAATGGCGTTCTCAACGCGTGCGCCGCTCTTGATGACACAGCTCTGGTTGATGATCGAGTTGGTTACCGAGGCGCCCTCCTCGACCACGACGCCGCGTGACAGGATCGAATTGCGCACGGTGCCCTTGATGATGCAACCGGCCGAGATGATCGAGTTGCACGCGTGGCTACCGGTCGCATAGCGCGAAGGCGGCACGTCGTGAGCCTTGGTCAGGATCGGGCGCTCGGGATCGAAGAGCTGGTCGGCCACGGTTTGGTCAAGCAGGTCCATGCTGCGGCGATACAGCGACTTCTCACTAAACACGCCCACGACCTCGCCCTTGTACTCGTAGCTGCACACGTCGATGTTGCCAAAGTCGCCCTGGAGTGCCTCGAGCAGGTCCAGATAGTCGGCGGCCTGGTAGTGGTCGATAATCTCGAGCAGCGTCTCGCGGTTGACGATGCAGCAGTCCATAGAGGCGTTGTCGCCGTACGCGACGCCAGCGCTCACGCCCGTTAGGCGACCGTTCTCGTTAATCTCGAGTTTGGTCTCGTCATCGACGTTGCGCGTGGCCTTGCAGTACACCACGGTCATCTGGGCGCCGGAGTTCTCGTGCGCGTCGATGATGGTGTTGAGATCCATGTTAAAGATGATGTTGGTGCCCATCATCACAACATAGGGCTTGTCCGAGCGCTGGAACAGCGTCTTGTTGGAGATGATGTCGCGCAGCAGGAAGCGCATGCCACCCTTGGTGGTGCCATACGCGTTGCCGGGCACCATGAACAGGCCGCCCTTCTTGCGGTCCAAGCCCCAGTCCTTGCCCGAGCCCACGTGGTCGATCAGCGAGCGGTAGTTTCCCGGCATGACGACGCCGACGGTCTTGATGCCGGCATTCATCATGTTGGACAGCGGGAAGTCGATCAGGCGGTAGCGGCCCAAAAACGGAACGGACGCGATGGGGCGGTCCTTGAGCAGCACGCTGCCGTAGGTCGAAGAGTAGTTAGCGGTGATATAACCGATGGCCTTGCGATTGATCATCGGATCATTCCCCCTTCCCGATAACGACGTCATTTCCAACGACGGCCGTATCCTTGGTGGTATCGACAGAGCCGAGCTTCACGCCCTCTTCGACCGTGGAGTTCTCGCCCAAAATTGCGCGGCAGATGTGCGCGCCGCTCTTAACGTGCGCACCCGGCAGCAGCACGGAGTCCTCGACCACGGCGCGCTCCTCGATGATGACATCGGTCGAAAGAATCGAGTGGCGAGCGGTGCCGTAGATCTTGCAGCCGTTGGAGACCAGGCAGTCGTCCAGGCGGCCGTCCGGGCCAATGTAGTGCGGCGGACGCGTGGTGATGTTGGACATGATGGGGAAGTGCTTGTCGAACAAATCGAACTCGGGGTTGTTGCCCAGCAGGTCCATCGAGGTCTCGTGGAAGCTGGCGATGGTGCCGACGTCCTTCCAAAATCCGTGGAACTCGTAGCTGTACAGGCGCTTGCCCTCGCCGAGCAGCTTGGGGATGATGTCCTTGCCAAAGTCGTGGCTCGAGCGCTGGTCCAGAGCGTCCTCTTCGAGCGCCTCGATCAACACGTCGGCCGAGAAGATGTAGATGCCCATGGACGCGAGATTCGAATCGGGCTTATCGGGCTTCTCGGTGAACTTGGTGATGCGGCCGTCCTCGGGGTCGGTGGTCAGGATGCCAAAGCGGCTGGCCTCCTCCCACGGCACGGGCATAACGCTCACCGTGAGGTCGGCGTTGTTCTCAATGTGCGTCTTGAGCATCTTGCGGTAGTCCATGCGATACAGGTGATCGCCCGAAAGAATCAGGACGTACTTGGGGTCGTTGGCCTTGATGTAGTCGAGGTTCTGCGTAATGGCGTCGGCCGTGCCCGCATACCAGGCGCCGCCGGTCTGCGTCTCGTACGGCGGCAGGATAGACACGCCGCCGTCACGGCTGTCCAGATCCCACGCCTCGCCGGAGCCCACGTAGGCATGCAGCAGGTAGGGACGATACTGCGTCAGAACGCCCACCGTGTCGATGCCCGAGTTTGAGCAGTTGGAGAGCGAAAAGTCGATAATGCGGAACTTGCCACCAAAGCTAACCGCCGGCTTAGCGATCTTTTGGGTGAGTGCCCCCAATCGGCTGCCCTGTCCTCCTGCGAGGAGCATCGCGATGCATTCTTTCTTACTCATCGATTTCTCCTTCTGTCATCGATGTTCCTAAACCCATTAGCGACGGGCGCGGCGCAACGTCACGCCCGTCGAGTAATGCCGTGCTGGCATAGGGGAGCTCGTGCGCCTTTACGCGTGCCAGATCTCGTCGCGGTACTCGCGAATGGTGCGGTCGCTCGAGAACCAGCCGCTCGAGGCGGTGTTGAGCAGGGCCTTGCGGTTCCAGGTCTCCTGGTCGCCGTAGCTGCCGGTGAGCTTCTCCCACGCATCCACGTAACTGCGGAAGTCTGCCATGACCAGGTCGGGGTCGTTGTTGTTCATGAGCTCGTTGTAGATGCTCTCGAAGTTGCCCGAAAGACCCGCAAAGGTGTTGTCCTTGAGCTCGTCCATCACGCGGCCCAGACGCTCACGGTCGCCGTTGAGGGTATCCCACGCAAAGTAGCTGTTCGATGCCCAGAGCTGCTCGACCTCGGGGGCGGGCAGACCAAAGATGGCCTCGTTCTCGCGGCCGGCCAGGTCGGCGATCTCGATGTTAGCGCCGTCGAGGGTGCCCAGCGTAATGGCACCGTTCATCATGAGCTTCATGTTGGACGTGCCCGAGGCCTCCTTGCCGGCCGTGGAGATCTGCTCCGAGATCTCGGCGGCGGGGTAAATGAGCTGGGCGTTGCTCACGCGGAAGTTGGGGATAAAGCAGACCTTCATGACCTCGTTGACGCGTGGGTCATTGTTGATGACCTCGGCCACGGAGTTAATGAGGCGGATGGTCTCCTTGGCAAAGGTGTAGCTCGAGGCAGCCTTGCCGCTAAAGATGAAAGTCGTCGGCGTCACGTGGAAATTGGGATCGGCGATGCGACGGTTGTAGATATCCATCACCTTCATGATGTTCATGAGCTGGCGCTTGTAGGCGTGGAAGCGCTTCACCTGGACATCGAAGACGGTGTTGGGGTCAATGACCAGACCGGTCTCGGCCTTAACGTAGGCGGCCAGGCGCTCCTTGTTGGCGCGCTTGGAGGCACCCACGGCCTTCAGGAACTCGGTGTCGTTCTGGAACTCCTTGAGCTTCTCCAGCTCAAAGGCGTCCTTCAGCCAGCCGTCGCCAATGGCCTCGGTCACGAGCTTGGCGTAGGTGGGGTTGGCCTCGGCAAAGAAGCGACGGTGCGAGATGCCGTTGGTCTTGTTGTTGAACTTTTCGGGCGTCAGGGCATAGAAGTCCTTGAGCACGATGTTCTTAATGATGTCGGAGTGGATCTTGGCCACGCCGTTGACGCTGTGGCTGCAGATCACAGACAGGTTGGCCATGCGAATCTCGCCGTCCCACAGGATGGCGGTCTGGCGCAGACGCTCCTGCCAGCCCTCCTGCGTGGTGTCGAACGACTCGTGCCAACGACGGCTGATCTCGTCGATGATCTGGTACACACGGGGGAGGAGCTTGGAGAACATGCCGATGGGCCACTTCTCCAGGGCCTCGGGCAGGATCGTGTGGTTGGTGTAGCTCACGACCTGCGTCACGATGCTCCAGGCGTCATCCCACTCGAGCTTCTTCTCGTCGATGAGGATACGCATGAGCTCAGGGCCGCACATGGCGGGGTGCGTGTCGTTGGTGTGGATGGCCACAAACTGCGGCAGCAGCTCCCAATTCTCGCCGTGCTCCTTCTCAAAGGTGTCGAGCAGGCTGTAGATGCCGGCCGAGACAAACAGGTACTCCTGCTTCAGACGCAGCAGACGGCCGTGTTCGCCGGCGTCGTTGGGGTAGAGGATGGCGCTGATGGCCTCGGCCTCGGCGCGCTCAGCATCGGCCAGGGCATAGTCGCCGCGGTTGAAGGCCTCAAGGTCAAAGTGCTCCTCGACCGGCTCGGCGGCCCAGACGCGCAGCTTGTTGACGGTCTCGCCGGCATAGCCCACGACGGGGATGTCATAAGGGACGGCCAGGATATCCTGCGTGTCCACCGTGCGGTAGAACGTGCGGCCGTTCTCCTCAAAGCCCTCGACGTGGCCACCAAACTTAATAGTCACGGCCTTGTCCTGACGACGGACTTCCCAAGGATAGCCGTGGGTGAGCCACTCGTCGGTGGCCTCGACCTGGCTGCCGTTGACGATCTCCTGCTTAAACAGGCCGTAGCGGTAGCGCATGCCGTTGCCGTAGCCGGCAATGCCCTCGGCTGCCATGGAATCCAAGAAGCAAGCGGCCAGACGACCCAGGCCACCGTTGCCCAGCGCCGGATCGGGCTCCTGGTTCTCGATGACGGACAGGTCGAAGCCCATGTCGTCGAGCGCCTCGGCGACCATATCGCGCACGCCAAAGTTGAGCAGGTAGTTGTCGAGCAGGCGGCCGATCAAAAACTCGATCGAGAAGTAGTACACGCGCTTTTTGCCCTCGGCGGTGACGCGGGCGTCACTCTTGGTGGCAACGGTGCGCGCCTTCTCGGCCACGAGCTTGGCCAGGGCGTTAAAGCGGTCGAGGTCGCTGGCGGCCTCGACGCTCTTGCCGCTGATGCTCATGACGGCATCGCGATAGAGCTCGGTAAACTCCTGCTTGTTGTCGAAGATCTTATTCATACGTTCCTTTCCCCCGGGGATGTTTCTCCCGGAACGGTTATGACATGTATCCTACGCCCCCGCGGGGCGGGTAATTACAGTGGTAACACCTTTGTTACGCTTTCTTAGCAGGAGCCTTAACGGCAGCTGCCTTAGCCTTGGGAGCGGCCTTTTTGGTGGCTGCCTTTTTGGCCGTGGTGGACTTGGACGAAGCCTTGGCGGCGGACTTGGCAGCCTTTGCCTTAGCCGGAGCCTTCTTGGCAGCCGCAGGCTTGGGCTTCACCGAGGACGTGCGCTTCTTGGGCGCAGCCTTGGGAGCCTCAACCACCGGCGGCTTATAGCTGCTGGGACCGCGGCGCTTAAGCACCACACCTGCCAGGCCGGGAACCTTCATCTCAATGGAGTCCATCTGCCCGTTCCAGGGATAGGGCTCGCTCGAGCAGGTGTAAGGCTCTTCGCCGGCATAGCCGCTGCCGCCAAACTCGGGACGGTCGGAGTCAAAGATGACCTCCCAGTCACCCTCGCGCGGCACGCCCACGCGGAAGCTCTCGTAGCTCGCCGGGTCAAAGTTGATCAGAATCACCAGATCGTCGTCGATGTCCTCGCCCTGGCGCACAAAGCTCACGATGGACTGCTTGGAGTTGTCCGCATCGATCCAGGTAAAGCCGTCGTCGGTGTAGCCGCGCTCGTACAAGGCGGGCTCGGCGGTGTACAGGTGGTTGAGCGCCTTGATAAACGCCTGATGATGACGGTGGGTCTCGTACTCCTCGGTTAGGAACCACTGGATGGACTCGTAGTAGCGCCACTCAATAAACTGGCCAATCTCGTTGCCCATAAAGTTGAGCTTGGCACCGGGGTGCGTCATTTGGTAGAAAGCGAGCGTGCGCAGGCCGGCAAACTGGCGCCACCAGTCGCCCGGCATGCGGCCGATGAGCGAGCACTTGCCGTGCACGACCTCATCGTGGCTCAGCGGGCAAATAAAGTTCTCGGTAAAGGCGTACATGATGGAGAACGTGAGCAGCCCGTGGTTGCCGGGGCGCCACGGAAAATCGGTCTGCATGTAGTGCAGGGTATCGTTCATCCAGCCCATGTCCCACTTGTAGTGGAAGCCCAGACCGCCGTCCTGCGGCGGGTAGGTCACGAGCGGCCACGCGGTGGACTCCTCGGCCATCATCATCACGTCGGGGTAGTGGGCCTCCACGGCGCAGTTGACCTGGCGGATAAACGCGCTGGCATCCAGGTCCTCCTCGGTTCCGTACTTGTTGAACTTTTTTTGGCCCGGATCGTCGATGCCAAAGTTGAGGTACAGCATGCTGGACACGCCATCCATGCGGATGCCGTCAACGTGGAAGTTCTCGAGCCAGTACAGCACGTTGGAGACCAGGAAGGAGCGGACCTCGCCGCGGGCGAAGTCAAACTTGTGCGTGCCCCAGTTGGGGTGAATCTCGTGCTCAAACAGCATGTGGCCGTTAAAGGTGGCAAGGCCGTGGGAGTCGGCGCAAAAACCGCCGGGCACCCAGTCCATGATCACGCCGATGCCTGCCTCGTGGCATGCATCGATAAAGTGCATGAGTTGCTGCGGGTCGCCATAGCGCGAAGTGGCGGCATAATAGCCGGTCGTCTGGTAGCCCCAGGAGCCATCGAAGGGATGCTCCATGAGCGGCATGACCTCGATATGCGTATAGCCCATGTCGCGCACGTAGTCCACGAGCTCCACCGACAGGTCGTCGTAGGTGTAAAACTCGCCGCGCTGCGCGGGGAAGGGATCCATGGGGCCGGGATAGTTGCCATACTCGTCCGGCTCGCCCTGCGGCGCGTCGCCGTGGCGCTTCCACGAGCCAATATGCACCTCGTAGATGTTAAGGGGCTGCGACATGTGGTTGTGGCCGGCGCGGCGCTTGAGCCATGCGGCGTCGTTCCATTTGTAGCCATCGAGGGTCCACAGCACGCTAGCGGTACCCGGAGGGCACTCGGCCTTGAAGGCGTACGGATCGGCCTTGTACAGTTTTTCGCCCTCGTTGGTCTCGATTAAATATTTATAGAGCTGGCCTTGTTCTGCGCCAGGAATAAAGCCTTCCCAAATAGCGCTCGTATGCACGGGCACCAGCGGGTTGGCTTCCTCATCCCAGTCGTTAAATTCGCCAATGACATGTACGCTCTTTACATCGGGCGCCCAAACGCAAAAGCGCCAGCCGCGCGTACGGTTCTGCGTGTCGGGGTGCGCGCCCATCTTTTCCCAGCTGCGCTCCCACGTGCCGATGCCAAATAGATAGACATCGTCCTTGGTGAGCTCCGGTGCGTGCGGGGCGGCTTTACGGGTTGCGGGCTTTTTAGCCGTTGGCTTTAGCTTTGTATCGCTCACGTTTGATCCCATCATGACGCGGCAGCGTGTTGCCTTGGTGACTAGATGCGAAAGGTCCAAGGCTGCACGAATCGAAGGGACGGCGATAGTTCTATGATTCGTTCCACCTCGCGTGCTCGGTGGAACTTTCGGCAGAAACTACGATAACACCTGTACGTTACTTTTATGAAGGAAAGTGGTTTTTGGGCGGCGTTTAATCGGTAAGCGCCATGTTTAGACCACTGGCAGAATTGCGATGGTAAAACTCTTGACAGTTTTACCAATAAGGGTTTTTTGATTGTTGGTTTGACGTTTGGTAAAACGTTTTTAGCAGGTTGTTTACCATTTGACATCGAAAGGTACATTTATGTCCCAGACCGCCGCTCCCAATGTCGCTTTTATTTTCGATTGCGACGGCACGCTGGTTAATAGCACCCCCGTTTGGGCCTATGCCCAGCCCGAGTTATTGCACCGCCACGGAGTTGACGTGACGGTCGACGATTTTGCCCAGTTTGAGCATTTGTCGCTCGAGGACGAGTGCCAGGCCTACCACGACACCTGGGGCATTGGAGCGACTGGCGAGGAGCTGTATCGCGAGTTGAGCGACATCCTGATCGATGGGTACTCCAAGGTGCCGCCGCGCGAGGGGCTCCTGGCATTTTTGGAGCAGACGAAGGCGGCGGGCATTGCCTTGTGCGTTGCCACGTCCACGCCGGCCGAGCTGGTTAAGTCTGCGCTTGCGGGCGCCGGGCTCGACGCGTACATGGAGTTTGTTACCACGACGGGCGAGGCAGGACGCTCCAAACAGTTCTCCGACGTATACGAGCTGGCGCTGCGCCGCCTAGAAGAGCGCCACGGGCACAAGTTTGAGCGCGCGTGGGTGTTTGAGGACGCCGTCTTTGGCCTAAAGAGTTCTGGGGTCGCCGGCTTTAAGCGTGTAGGTATTTATGACCCGCACGGCCGCATGAAGCGCGACGATGTGCGCGCCAACTGCGATATCTTTATCGACAGCTACGAGGAGCTGGATCTAGCCCGCCTGCTTGCGTTTGAGGGATAGGCGAGAGCTGTGGCTTGTAAGGTATTAGTGGTTTGCGGCTCGCCCTTGGTGGCGAGCGCGGATCTGTTGCGTAGGCTAGTAGGGGAGTGCGACCACGTTGTCGCCGTGGACCGCGGGCTCGATGCGCTGCTGAGCGCGGGGCTAGGCTGCGACGTTTATGTGGGGG
>CATXJW010000021.1 GCA_958370325.1 uncultured Collinsella sp.
CCGATCTCGTTGAGGATGTCGATGTCGTACTGACGGGTGTAGGCGTCGTTGTTGACGAACACGAAGACGAGCGTCTTATCATCGACGAAGGACTTAGGTCCGTGACGATAGCCCATGGAGGTGTCGTAGGAAGTAGCAACCAGACCGTGAGCGAGCTCGAGGATCTTGAGCTGGCTCTCCTGGGCAAGGCCACCGAAGGAGCCAGAACCCAAGTAGGTCACGCGGTTGAAGTCGCCAGCCAGGTAATCGGCGATCTCAGGCTCACGGGAGATGACTTCCTCGCCCATCTTGGCGATGGTCTCGACCCACTCGGCCTTCTGCTCGTCGGAAGCCTCGTCAAAGATGAGGGTAGAGAGCAGGGTCATGCAGGTGTAGGAACCGGTCATGGCAAAGCCCTTGTCGTTGGCGCGCGGGATGAGCAGCGTCAGCGCATTGGGATCATCGGCAGACTCGACGGCGAGCTTGCCCTCGGGAGCGCAGGTGATGTTGAGGAACTTGACGTTGTGGACGAGCTCCTTGGCAACGGCGACGGCGGCAAGGCTCTCGGGGCTGTTGCCAGAGCGGGCAAAGGAAACCACGAGCGTGGGATCCTCGGCGCGCAAGAAGTCGCGCGGGGCGCTCACGATGTCGGTCGTGGCGATGGGCTTAAAGTCGTAGAGATCAGTGTTGCCAGCGTGACGCAGGTACGGGGCGCAGGTATCACCAACATAGTCGGACGTACCGGCACCGGTGAAGACAACGGACAGACGGCCCTCGCCCATAGCGCGAGCCTCGGCCAGAAAGGCCTCGATGGCCTCCTTGTTCTCGCGATAGATGTTGAGCGTATCACGCCAAAGCTCGGGCTGCTGAGCAATCTCGGCCGTGGTGATCTGGGCGCCGAGCTCGGTGAGCTCCTCGACACTCTTCTCGAACATTTCTAATACCTCTCTCTAGAAGTAATCCTCTGACGTGCAATTATACACTTCGGTTGGTTATCTGGTAGTAACCAGTTAAATGCAAAGAATCACCATATGGATACGATGCGAACACTAGTTACTACGCTGGTGATAAACCTTGTATTTAAACTGATCGGCACGAGCAACCGAGAGCGTATACTCCACAACCTCGTTTGACTCGTTATACGTAGTCCTGACCAAATCGAGCACAGGCGAGCCCTCGACAATTCCCAAAAGATGGGCATCGGTGGGACGGGCTATGCTCGCATAGAACTCCTCTTCAGCCACGCGTATCTTTTGCTGAAAGTCTTGCTCAATCACATCGTAAAGCGGCTTACGCTCCAGCAGCGGTCGCTTTAGGGACAGAAATTGACGAACCGGTAGATAGCTGCGTTCGACCATCATGGGCATGTTGTCGGCAGAACGAAGGCGTTTGAGCTTAAAAATACGATCACCGATACGCAATCCCATATGCTCGGCCAGATTCTTATCGGCCTCCATCTCGCAAAACTCGAGAATCGTGGTCGCGGGGTCGCGACCCATCGCGCGCATCTGCTCGGTAAAGCTGTAGGACTGCATAAGATTGGTTGCCTTTGCCGAACGGTCGGTCACAAAGGTACCGCGACCGTGCTGCCGAACCACCAGTCCTAAACGCTCCAGTTCCTGCAGAGCCAGGCGTACCGTAGTGCGCGAGAGACCATAGCGCTCCGATAGTTCGCGCTCGGAAGGAATCATGTCACCGGCGCGATATTCATGGTCGATCTTTTCGGTCAGAATATCGACCAGCTGATCGTACAGCGGTTGCTTACGCGCTCCGATCGCCATCCTATCCTCCCATTTTCTCAAACTCGGCTACTACCTAGGGTGTTAAGCATTATCGGCCTGCAACACCCGAATCATCAAGAAAACAAAAGCCGCGCGCTCTTTCGAGCACGCGGCTTTTAACATACACATGGCTTAAGGGGTCGGGGTGTGAGCCGCGTAGGGACACACCCCTCAAGCTAGAGCCTTACCAGATGCTCGGCCAGAGACCAAGCGGGCCAGCGCCCAGGATGCCCAGGACGAAGAGCAGCAGAATGCCCTTGGTCGGGGTCCAGCTGTGCTTAGCGAACATGTAGTAAAGCAGCAGCGTAAGCATAAGCGGGACAAGCTTCGGGACGATGGTGTTGAGGGTGTCGGCAACAGAGAAGTTGACCGGATCCTCGGTGACGGTGCCGTAGGTAACGGACTCCATGCCGTTGCCCAGATCGGTGACGCCGCACGTGACAGCGTTGCCGTCGGCATCGGATGCGGTAAGGGCGTTGCCGTCCTTATCGGTCATGGCGATGGTACCGGCCTCAGCGGTCTCGGTATCGATGCCCTCCATACCGGTGAAGTTCTTGGCCTCCTTCTCGGAGACGATCACGGTATTGGCGGAGAGACCACGGGTGGTGCCGTTGGGGATCTGGAGGTTGATCTGGGTGCCACCCATGGTGACGACCAGGCAACCGACGACGAAGACGCCCATGATGGAAGCGGCACGCGTGAAGGCCTGCATGTTGGCGGTCAGAGCGTCAATAGCGCTGGTGCCAAGCTTGTAGGACCAGTTCATGAGCCAGAAGCGCAGAGCGAACTGGACGGCGTTGAAGATCACCAGGAAGATGATCGGCGCAGCGGCGTTGCCGTTGATGGCCATGTTGGAGGTGATGCCGGCCGTGATAGGCACGAGCGTCAGCCAGAACAGGGCGTCACCGATACCACCGAGCGGGCCCATTGCGGCGACGCGGACGGCGCGGATCGTGGGGATGTCAACCTTGTTCTGCTCGAGCGAAAGCACGATACCCATAACAAAGGTGACGAGGAACGGGTGGGTGTTAAAGAACTCCAGGTTGTGGCTCATGGAAGCCGCGAGGTCGTTCTTGTTGGTGTGGATCTTCTCCAGACCGGGGATGATGGAGTAGAGCCAGCCAGCGGCCTGCATGCGCTCGTAGTTGAACGATGCCTGCAGGAAGCAGGAGCGCCAAGCCATCTTGTTGAGGGTCTTCTGGTCGAGCTGCGGAGCAGGAGTGAGATCCTCGTAGTGCTCCGGGATCACATACTCATTAGATGCCATCTTCGAAGTCACCTCCGTCAGAAACAGCTGCACCCTTCAGCTCGGTCTGCTGCTGGAAGTCCCAGAAAGCGATGCCGAAGCCGATGAGAGCGAGGATGAGCAGGGCAGGGGTTGCCAGAGATTCGTTGGCAACGGTGATGAGCGCGAGGCCAAAGCCCATGAGGAAGAAGCCCCACATATCGCGGTTCATCATAACCTTGAGCAGGACGGCGAAGCCGACGAAGCGCATCATGCCGCCTGCAGCGGAGAGACCGGTCTGCAGCCAAGTCGGGATGGCGGAAGCGATGGTCTGACCGATGGTAGCGCCAGCGATGAAGAACAGGGTGACGACGACAGCGAAGATCAGGCCGAGCAGAGCCATGGCGAAGTAGTTCAGACGCTCGATGCCCTTGGTGTCAGCGTTGTGGGCCATGTTGTCCGCGGAGGACATGAGCGGCGACATAAGCGTGAAGACCAGGGTAACGCCGAGCTGACCAAGCAGAGCGAACGGAATGGCAAGGCCGACTGCCGCGTTGGGCTCGAGGCCCGTAGCGATAGCGAGAATGGCTGCCATGATGCCGCCGATGACGGCGTTAGGCGGCTGAGCGCCTCCGATCGGCATGTTGCCGATCGTCATGAGCTGATAGGTACCACCCACGAGAAGACCGGTGTTGAGGTCGCCAAGGATAAGACCGATGACGGCGCCGGTGACGATGGGCTGATAGAGAGACTCGAGGAAGTTGAACTGGTCGATTGCCGCGACGAACGTGACGATGAAGACCAGAGCGACCTGGATGATCGAGTATTCCATCTTGCTCCTCCTTTCAAAATGTATGTACGCACTTTGGATTTCACGTACAGAATGTCAGGGTTTCATTCCTGACAACGTGGATCATGAGGATTACGAGAAGAGCTTGCTCGTGTCCTCAACAGGCGTGCTCGGAACGCGCCTGATCTCCAACTCCACCCCCAATTCCTGCAGCTCTTTAAACGCAGCGACATCCTCGTCGTTAACTGCGACGGAGGTGGCGACTTGGCGCTTTCCTTCCGACATGTGCATGTTGCCGATGTTTACCTTCTTTATAGGCACACCGCCCTTGACGAGCGTAAGCACGTCTTCCGGTGTTTCGGCCACGATGAAGATCTTCTGGCGCGGGCTCGCCTTGCCAATGACGTCGATGGTCTTCTGCAGGGAGAAGAAACGCGTAGCGACGCCGGTGGGAGCAGCCATCTTCATGAGGTTCTGGCGCATGGTGTTGGTCGACACGTCGTCGTTGGCGACGAGGATGAGGTTGGAACCCAGGGTGGAGTTCCACTGGGTAGCGACCTGACCATGGACCAGTCGGTTATCGATGCGGGTAAGAAGAATGTTGGGTTCTGCCATGTTGATCAGCTTCCTTTCGTTATTTGCTGACGACAGTTACTTGATCTCCTGAATCGCGTAACGCGAAACATCTACGACGGCACCGGATCGGACTTTGATCTGGACCTTTTCGCCTTCGATGCCTTTGACGGTTCCGTAGATACCGCCGGCGAAAAGAACCTCCTGACCCGGCTTGAGCTCGGTGTGCAGCTCCTTGAAGTACTTCTGCTTCTTCTTCATGTTGATTTGCGACCAGATGGTGTAAATCAAGCCCATGATGACAAGCAAGCCTAAAAGGGCGACCGAGGAGCTCAGAACGTTGGCTCCGAAATCGGCCATTAGATGCCGTCCTCGTCGCCGAAGATATCCTCATCCTCGGAGCCGGCAACGGATGCGACCGTCTGGGCGGTGATGCCCGTCTGGCCAACGGTCACGGCCTGCTCGCCAAGCTCGGCGAGCGTGGCATTGCCGCGGAGGAACAGAAGCTCAATAACCATGGGGAGGTTAGTGCCGGTCAGAACCTCGACATTGTCGACATCCTGGGCAATCATCATCGACTGGTTAAACGGGGTACCACCGAGCAGGTCGGTAAAGACGAGCACGCCATCGCACTCCTCGCGCATGGCGGTAATAGCGGCGCGGAGATCCTCACCGTAGGAAGCAGCCTGGTCGCCCTCGAAAGGAACGACGGTAAAAGCGGGCTGGTCGCCGGCAACCATAGCGATAGCGCTTGCAAGGCCGGGTGCGAACTGTCCATGACCGGTAAGAATAAAGCCAACCATTCAAATTTCCCTTCCGAAGGTGTGTACAATCTGAGTCCGATGATTTTCGGAAGCCAGCGGGCGCTCGCCCTTAAAGCTTCTTGGAAAGCGTTCTTTGAAGACCAGTGGTTTCTAAACTGGTAGTAACCACGTGATGTGTTGTTGTCACTATATCACCACAGAAGAGGTCGCTTTCGTTGATTCATACAGTAAAACGTTTTTGCACCGCTCACGGTAAAAAATCGACCGTTTACCGCTCGTTAACACTTCTACCTGCGGTTTTGAAACCGTTTCGAAATGTTTTGGCGAAAGATCGGGGTTCAATTTGTGTCTAAACAACGCAGGGTGGCTAAAAATGGCGTGTAGAAAAATTGCAGGTCATTGTGAAGATTTGTGAATTGGTCTTTTTGACTTAATACCAGTTAGAACCAGTTTCGATATTATCGGTGAACGGTAGTTTTCGACCGTTCACCGGTTATTTGCAATCGTTTACGGCCGTTTTCCCGGATGAATTGGGGAAACCCGATGAAGCACTTGCGCGATCACGGGACGTTTTGGCATTTGTCCTCATCCCCCGCACGCCAAACTCCGGCATCCAAAATGAGCTAATAGCTCACGCTAATCGTTTTCAATCACTACTTACTCAGTATACGTAATTATTTATCGTTTATCGTTAATTCTGATATGATACAAGTATCATACAAAACGCCGATTGGAGGGATTATGGTCCATCGAAACGCATCTATATCGAATGAAACCATCAGCCGCGAACAGACGATAGCCAAACTGAGGAAGCTCGCTCGCATCTGCAAATGGGCCACAACCTGCATTACCACAGCGCTCGCTCTGGGACTCCTCGCAGTCATTGCGATTGACCTTCTACTCATATTGCCTGGCCTCTCCCAAGGGTCGTGTCTCCAATCCGTAGAACTTCAAGCCGGCGAAGGACCGTGCCTTGCTATCGTCGGTACCGATGCGCAGACCCCACTTATGCTCGTCGCACACGATGGCCACACCGCCATAGGGAGCCTCTTGATGACATGCCTCGCGCTTACCATCGCGCTAAGCGTGCGCAGGCTTTTCTTCAACATTGAAAAGGAAGGCAGGCCCTTTGACCTTGAATGCAACCGCACACTTCGTCGAGTAGGACATTTATTCCTTATCGGCGGCGTTGCCGTGAGGCTTCTTGGTGCCGTAATCACGGGAATGATACTCTTAGGATTTGGCGGCAGCTTTACGGATGCGTTCTTCGGCCAGCTATTCGAGCCCTCCATGCTCTTTGCAGGCCTGATTATTTGCCTGATTGCCAGCGTCTTCCGCTACGGGTATATCCTGCAAAAACAAGATGACGAGTTGCTCTAGGGGGAATCCATGATTATTCTGCGGCTTGACCGCATGCTCGCCGAACGCAAGATCTCATCCAAAGAGCTTGCGGAACGTGTGGGCATCTCCCAGGTCAATATGTCACGCATTAAGACGGGCAAGGTTTCTGCCATACGTTTTTCAACTCTTGACGCGATATGTCGGGCACTCGACTGCCAACCGGGCGATGTACTGGAATATATATCCGACGATGAAGCCGATAGCCTTTTTGGACTTAAAGATGAATAGCCATAATTAAGCCCCCAATCACGCCCTCAACGCAAAAAGCCCGCCAGTACGACTTCCGTGCTGGCGGGCTTTCTGCTGTCAATCGGCTAGATGCTCGATGAGCCGTGCGACTCTTTATGCAAACAGGCCGTAGATGCTGATGTAGGCCTTGGCGTAGAGACCGTTAGCGTACTCGGTCCACTTGGAGCTGGCGCTCGAAGCCTGCGAAGAGTACTGCTGGTAGGCGGTGTAATAGGCGGTCATGGCCTGCTTATAGGTCGCGCTATCGGCCGTAAAGGCATCGTCGGCGAAGGCCTTGGCATAGGTGCTATCGGCGTCCTTCCAGGTACCCTTTGAGCTATCCCACTCATCGCCGGCAAGGTTGATAATGTAGTCGGCGTAGTCCTTACTCGCGGTCTCCTCGTTGCCGTCAGCAGGCTCGGTCGGGGCGGTCGGCATGCTTGCGGAGCTATCGCCCACCTTCTTCTTGTAGAGCTTCTGCAGCGTCGCAGACTGGCGGACGATCTGCTTGGCCTGGTCCTTGGACACGCCGTACTGCGTGGCCATGGTCTTGTAGTCGGAGGTGCCGATGGAATCCTCGGCGTACTGCTTCATTTCCTTGGAAGAAACGGTAATGCCCTCGTCCTCGGCAGCGTCCAGCAGAATCTGGTTGCGCACGTAGGACAGGATGACGTCGGCGGAAGGAGCGGTATAGTTGCCATCGCTATCCTTGACGGTGTCGAGGCTGTACTGGCTCTCGATGGCCTCGCGCGCGGTGATATCGCTCTTCTTGCCGTTGTAGCTATAGCTTGCCACGGTCGAATCGAGCTGGTCCTCGGTGAGGGTCGCCGAGCCGACACCCTTGCCGCCAAAGCCGCCATTGCCAATAAAGAAGCCGACCACCGCAGCGATCACGACTGCAACCACGAAGGCGGCGACCATCGTCTTCTTGTGCTTGGACGCATGGTCGTCTTCGTCGGAGTCGTCATTCTCGTCCTGCTCCTCGGGCATGAGGTTCTCGTCGGCGGCGTCCGCGGCGATCTTTGCCTCCAGGCGAGCGTCCTCCTCCTCGGCGGTCGTGCCAGCGGCGATATGTTCGGCAGACGTGCCGGCGACCAGGTCGATCTTCTCGTCCTCATCACCGTCGGGGCCTTCGCCGCGCTCGATGATCTGGATGCCGTCGATCTCGTCCTTCTCGTCCTTCTTTTGAATCAGACCCATATCAGTTACTCCTTGTTAGGAAACATAGTCCTCAATAGAATACGCCCGACGAGGCGCCGGGCGTATTGATTCTTAGGTTATACGCAAACACTTAAGTACTATTTAGGCGTTTGCAGCGTGCATACCTTAGGCCAGGTGCGCGATAACGGCATCGGCAAAGGCCTGCGTGCCCACAGCGCCCTCAACAGAGCCGGTCTGGGCACGACGCACGTCACCGGTAACCTGCTCGCCCTCGTCGAGCGTGGCAGATACGGCGGCACGAATGCGATTGGCAGCGTCGTTCTCGCCCAGGTGATCGAGCATCATCGCAGCAGAGAGGATCTCGGCCGTGGGGTTGGCGATATCCTGGCCCGCGATATCGGGCGCGGAGCCGTGCGTTGCCTCGAAGATGGCGCAGTCGGCACCGATGTTGGAGCCGGGGGCCATGCCTAAGCCGCCCACCAGGCCGGCGCACAGGTCGCTCACGATGTCGCCGTACAGATTGGGCAGCACCAGGACATCGAAGTCGTTGGGGTTCTGGACCAGGCCCATGCAGGTGGCGTCGACGATCTTGTCGTTGAACTCGATATCGGGATAGTTGGCGGCCACCTCGCGCGCCACGCGCAGGAACAGGCCGTCGGTCGCCTTCATGATGTTGGCCTTATGCACGGCCGTCACCTTTTTGCGGCCACAGCGGCGGGCGTACTCAAAGGCATACTCCACAATGCGACGGCTCTTGGCGATGGAGATCGGCTTAATCGAGATCGCGGAATCGGCGGCGAAGGTCTTTTGGCCCGAACGCTCGACGAGCTGCGAGAGCTCCTCGACCTCGGCAGTGCCTTCGTCGAACTCGATGCCGGCGTAGAGGTCCTCGGTGTTCTCACGCACGATAACCAGGTCCACGTCGCGAAAGCGCGAGCCGTCGCCCGGCTGCGACAGGCAGGGGCGCACACAGGCGTACAGGTCAAAGTGCTTGCGCAGGGCGACGTTAACGCTGCGGAAGCCCGTGCCGACCGGCGTGGTGATGGGGCCCTTGATGGCAACCTTGGTCTCGGCGACCGCATCGAGGACGTGCTGGGGCAGCGGCGTGCCAAACTCGTCCATGACGCCGGCACCGGCCTCCTGGACGTTCCAGTTGATCTGGACACCGGTGGCCTCGACCACGCGGCGCATGGCCTGCGTAATCTCGGGACCGATACCGTCACCGGGAATCAGGACTACATCGTGCGCCATAATCTGTTACTCCTCGTCTTCGGCGTCGTCAGATTTTTTAACGCTAGCACGCTTCTTCTTTTTGGAGAGATCCAGGCCAAAACGTTTAACAAGCATTTCGCAAATCTCGCTCGAACGGGCCTTGAGATAGCTGCCCTTACCGTTCTCGGCATCGAACTTAAGGCGCAGCGCAAGCTTCTCGGCAACCTCGGCGTCGATCTCGCCCTGGCAAAACTCGTACAGGCAACCGAGCATGTCGCGATACTCAAGGTCGCCGTGGTAGCACTGGATGGCCTCGTCCAGGATGGGCCAAGCCTCGCGCGAACGCTCGACACTCGTGGCACCCCACACGCACAGCAGGCGGAAGGCGGCATAGCGCAGCGTGGAGGAAATCTCGTCGAACAGCGCGGTCTCGGCGCCCTCAAAGGCATCGCCCAGCTGCTCGGGGCAGGTGGTGGCGAGCGCCGTCAGGGCATCGAGGGCCTCCCAGCGGGTCTGCGCCTCGGGGCGGTCGAGCGCCTCGATCAACGCGGGCACGCAGGGCACGACGCGCTGCGGATCGCGCTCGGCAAGCAGGTGCAGCACGCGGGCGGCAAACTGGCGGATGCGGCGCGTGGGGCAGCCGAGCTCCTGGACCAGGCGATCGACGGCGTTCTCGTTCTCCTCTGCCAGCTGAAGCTGTGCCAGCTCCTCGTCGGTGAGCTGTTCGTCTTTGTTTTCTGCCATAGTTACCTCTTCTTTTTATTTCTTGGCGTGCTTGCCAGCACCCTTGCTGTCATCGGTGACCGAGATGAGCTGTCGGTCGGCCGCGCCATTGCGACGCGCACGGCGGCGCCCCTCGGCGTCGCCCGCGTCGGCGGCGGCGCGGTGTGCCTTGTTGACGTTGAAGACCTCGTCGTGCTTGCGCCACGGGCCGACGGACTCGCCAAAGCTCATCTTAAGGCCGGCGATAAAGCCGCCGAGCCAGCCGATCGGCGCAAACTGCACCAGCGGGAACAGCGAGAACACCCAGGTCAGTAGGACGACTGCCGCCGCACCCGCAAAGTTGGCAATCCAGTAGTCGCGCTTGGTGATCACGCGCTTTTCGCAGGCCCACTGGCCGCACAAAAAGCCGATGTAGATCGCAAAGAGAAAGAGCACCAGCGCAAGCACCACGAACGTCCAGCTCATAGGCGCTACTCCCCGTGATGGTGGCCGCAGCAGCACTCGTGGCCGTCGTCATGGCCGTGGCCGCCGCAGCACTCGTGGTCCTCGCCGTGGTGATGGCCACAACCGCACTCATGGTCCTCGCCGTGCTCGCCGTAACCGCAACCTTCCTCGTGAGCGCCATGCTCCTCGGGACGATACTGCGACCAGTCCAGACCGGCGGCGATGGCATCGGCCTCCTCCTTATAGAGGACCGTGATGGCCTGGGTGCCCAGCTTGGCGCCACCGATAGCGTCGAGCATGTCGTAGAGCGTAAAGGCCACGTCGGCGCCGGGCAGCGCGAGCTCGCGATCATCAGCGTAGGCGAGCGCCAGACGAAGGTCCTTAATGAAGTGCTCGACCATAAAGCCGGGCTTGTAGTCACCGTCGAGCGCCTTGGGGGCCAGGCTCTCCATGGCGCCGGACTTGCCGGTGCCGCCCAGGATCATCTGGCGGGTCTTCTCCAGATCAAGGCCGCTGAGCTCGGCAAACGCCATGGCGTCTGCCATGCCGACCATGCAGGCGCCCAGCGACACCTGGTTGGCGAGCTTGGCAGCCTGGCCCTTGCCGGCGCCGTCGAAGCAGCAGATGTTGGCCGCAAAGGTGGAAAGGATATCGCGGACCGGGGCAATGTCGTTCTCGGTGGCGCCCACGATAGCCGTAAGCGTGCCGGCGATAGCACCCGACTCGCCGCCGGTGACGGGGCAGTCAAACGCCATGCGACCGGAGACCTGGGCGGCCTCGGCAATGTCGCGCGCCAGCTCGGGGGAGCTCGTGGTGAGGTCGATCAGCACCGCGCCCGGCTTGGTGCACGCGAGCAGGCCGTCGCCCGCCAGGTAGAGCTCCTCGACCTCGGAGGGATAGCCCACCATGGTAAAGACGACATCGGCGTTCGCCACGGCGTCGGCCGGCGTATCGGCCCAAACGGCACCGCGCTCGATAAGCGCGGCGGCCTTGGACTTGGTACGGTTGTTGACCGTGACGGGATAGCCGGCATCCAGGATGTGGCCGGCGATGGGGGCACCCATGATTCCGGTGCCGATGAATGCGACGGAGAGCTTGTTTGCCATGAAACCTTTCCTTTTGGGTTGGGTGTTGTTACCAGGTTGAATACTCGGTGCCAGCGTTTGGGCTGTGAGTTGGGATCGATTACGGCCGCGTTACTTGCCTACTGACCGCGCACGCGGCGGGCGATGCGGTCGGAAAGCGACGCCTTGTCGGCGCGGTTCTTACCCCAAAACGCGCAGGCCACCATGCCGGGGCCCACGTGCGAGCCAATGGTGGGACCCACGGAGCTGCGAATGATCGTGACGTCGGCGCAGCCCTCCTCCTTGCGGATGGCGGCTTCGAGCCAGTCGCCGTCCTTTTCGGCATCGGCCGTCATAATGGCGATGGGCATGGTGCGATCGGGCACATAGTTCTCGCGGAACGACTTGAGAATGGACTTGAGCGCCTTCTTGCGACCGCGGTTGACGCCGATCAGCGACAGCGAGCCGGCCAGGTCGTAGGACAGCTCGGGTTTGACGTCGAGCTTTGCCGTGAGCTGTGCCGCCGCGGGCGGAATGCGGCCGCCGGCAGCCAGCGCGTCAAAGCTCTCGAGCGTAAAGTAACCGTGGACATAGGTCTTGGCCTCGTTTGCCCAGTCGACCAGCTGCTTGGCGGTCAGTCCCGCCGAACGCTGGCGCACGGCCTCAAGCGCCAAGAGCTCGCCGGTCGCACAGGGCAGAGCGTTGTCGACCACGTACAGCTCAAAGTTGGGATACTCGGCGCGCACGGCGTCCGCCGCCTGGCACGCGGAGTTGTAGCTCGACGACAGCGCCGAGGTAAAGCACAGGTAGACCGTGGGCGTACCCTCTTTGGCGCACTCGGTAAAGAACTCGATATAGCGGCCGAGCGACACAGCCGAGGTGGACACGCGGGCACCGGCGCGCATGCGGTCGTAGAACTCCTTGGGTGTGATGCTCGACCAGATGTCGTCCGTGCGCTCCTCGCCATCGATAATGAAGGGGAAACCCAAGATATCGACATCGAGGTTCGCGGCGACCTCGGGGCTAAAGTCGCAGCAGGTATCGACGACGATGCGGCAACGGTCCGAATGACCGGCGGATGCGGCCTTGTCCATCAAAGCGACTCCTTACGTAAAAAGGCGGCCACCCGCATGGGATGGCCGCCAACCGTTAACTCATGCAAGTTAACGTATTTTACTCGTCAAGTGTTTCGATACGGGGCTTGATGATGCCATATCCACCATTCTTACGGTGATACACCACATTGATGAGGCCAGTCGTCGCGTTCTCGAACACGTAGAAGTCGTGACCGAGCAGATCGGTCTGCACCAGCGCCTGCTCCTCAGTCATCGGGGTGACATCGATGACCTTCTCGCGGACGAGCAGGTCGTCGTCCTCCTCGGGCAGCAGCAGGTCGGCCAGATCCTCGACGCGCTCGACCGGCGCGACATCCGCGGCGCTGGCACCGCCCTGGCGGTTGTCCACAACCTTGGTCTTGAACTTGCGCAGCTGGCGGGTGACCTTATCGGCGGAGAGGTCGATGGCGGCGTACATATCTGCACCATGCTCGGCAACGCGAATCACCGAACCGCGGGCGCGAACCGTAACCTCGACGATTGCCGGGTTGGGGTTCGAGGGGTTCTTCTCATAGCGAAGTACAACGTCGACCGTCATGGGCTCGATATCGAAAACCTTGAGCGCCTCGCCGATCTTCTCATCCACATGCGCACGCAGAGCATCGGTTACCGTCGTCTTGCGTCCAGAAACCTTGATATCCATACGTGGCTCCAATCTGCCTCGGGGACTTACTGTATTGGCTATGTACCCATTGCCGTGCATTTAATCACGCGGATTCCCAAAGACCCGAATAACGATTGCTTGATACCGCATACCGAAGTCTCGCACTTTTCTGTGGCAAAGTGCGCTATAGGAGGGCGCCGGCGACTTTGTATTTGGTCCCGAAAATTGGCTTTGACCTGCTGGTTTTATAGAGATGAAAAAGCCGGGCTCCCCTATTGGGGAGGCCCGGCAGTGCGTGTTGAAACCGTGAAGAGGCGTCTCTCCTAGCGCATAGGAGACACCACCCCTAGCAATAACTAGCTATTAAGCTTGTTAATGTCGTCGTCGGTGATGGTGTCTTCCTGGCTGGACGATTTGTCTTCGGAGGATGCGGTCTCATTGTTGGAATCGGAGGACTCGCTGCCGGAGGATGCGGAGCCAGACGACTGAAGGTTGACACCAGATACTGTCTTAGTGGTGAGGTCGTAGGGCATCGTGCCATACCAGACGCAGTGGACTGCCTCGAGCGTACCGTCGACCGTGATGCCGTCGAGGGCATCGCTCACGGCACGGCACAGTTCGTCATTGGACGAGAGGCCCGCAACACCAAGCGTCGAGGGCGCCTCGAGCGCACCGACATAGGAGATCTCGCTCATCAGGCGTGCAAGGTAGCCGCCGGCCGTGGAGTCGCAGATCACATAGTCGACTTCGCCGGACTCGAGCGCCTCAAAGCACTCGTTGATGTTGGGGTAGGTCTTTTGGTTGGCGGTGATGCTCTGCTTAGCAAGCGCCTCCTGCGAGGCCGAGGACATCTGGACACCCAGAGTAGACGTGTTAAGGGTATCGGTGGAAACGTTTAGCGACCCACCATCGCTGGTTCTACCGAACACGGAAGCGGCATCGTACAGGCAGGTGCCGAGCGAGCTAACGTCCCCGTCCGTGGAATTGATCTCGCCGATAAAGATATCAGCCTTTTTGTCGCCGAGCGCGGAAGCTGCCGAGGACGCATCGACAAAGGCGACCTTAAGGCCCATGCGGCTTGCAAGGGCGCGGGCAGCGTCGACTGCATACCCCGTGAGCTCGCCGTCAGCGCCCTGCATGGCCTGCGGCGCATCGGAGGTATCGAGGGCAACCGTCAGGGTACCGGGAGTGACCAGGGCATCATCCGACACCGTGGGCGTGACGGTCTCGTACTCGATCTGGTCGATCGTGGGAGTCGTGAACGTAGACAGCGGGTTGAACGCGCATCCGCTCAGGCCCAAAACGGCGATGACCGCTGCGGTCCCAGCACCTAACCGAGCCGCGTGCATCAAGCTGCCCCTCACCATGTCCACTACCCTGCCTTCTGTGTCGTATACGATCCGTGCGTTGCGCGGAATATCAGATTGTTCCCACCAGCTGACCTGGTATTTGACCCCACACTTGCGCACCGGGGTGTTTGCTCGGGAGGCCGCAGCCACCTTCACGACTGGCCCGCTCGCCCGCGAGGCGGTATTGCCCCAAAGAAAGTAGAACGGACGGTGCGGCTTACATCTAGGACGCGCCATGATCGCGCCGCGCGCACGCGGTCGCTTACGTGGATCCCTTTGACCGCGTCTGTCTTGGACTAGGACGGGCATTTCGTCCGTCCGCAACCACAGCCTGGTAGGAACGTAGCGCATTATAGCTAAGTTCAAGCTAAAGTTTAAGGTTAGGGGCGTCATTCGCATCGCGAGTACAGATTTCGCAGGTCGGAGTGGGCTATTCGTGCCCCTGTGAAGCCCGGAGCTCCCCTATGGGGAGCTCCGGGGCACCCTTCCTAGGGTGCTGTGGCCAAAAAATGGCAAGTATGAGTACTGTCACCAATTTAGTAACAGGCAATTTTGGCCTCTCGGACAGATTTTGCGCTCAGTGTCGCCAACCTGATGCTTAGTTATTCTACATTTGTTTATTATCTTCTTACTTTATGACGCCTCCGAGTCCTAAATTCCTTGATTTTGCTGTTATTGATTTAGTAACAGTACTCATATTTGCCATATTTTGGCCAGGGCATATGATTAACCCCCTATTTTCGACGTGAATTAGACCGGCTTAAGCCCAAAACACGCCCGCAGCGTGTTAAGCAACGCCTCTTGCTTCTTCCTGCGGGCATCGACACGATTCCGGTACCGCTTTCGCATACGCTGGTGCATGCGCCATGCGAGCGCTTCCATCGCTTCCATGTCGCAGAGCATTTCGTTATTGACCGTCGCGACCTCGATTCCCATAGTAATCAAGCCCGTGTTGCGCTTTTCATCATGGATACGTCCCCTCCGAGAGGAATGGCCCAGCTCACCGTTGTATTCCAGGTCAAACCGGGCTGCTTCTTGATACGCATCGCAAACTGCATGAGGCATCCCCGAGATTGCCTGCGCACGGTCATCGAACTCGATCTTATAGTCGGTCTTAAAAGGTCCGCAGGCAAACCCGCCATAGGAAAACGGAAGCGAAAACAGGGCGAGCATGATGCACTCCATAGGCGAGAGCAGGTTTTCTGACAGGTAGGGACACAGACGCAGCAGCTGTTTGGCCACATTCCCCTTGCATGCCACAAGGTAATCTGCCAGACGATCGGGCGTCAGCGCCGGCTCGACTTCAAAGTAGCCCACGTCTGCTGGCTGGTCCTTGTCCTTTGCAAGTTTATTCGTAACAGGCGAGGTGTAGGGAGGCAGATACTTCCCGCGGTCGCTCAGTGAAATCTTAGAGCACAGCTCCTGGGCCAGGGCAAACGCCTGGATGCAGCCGACCTCGCGCGCAACGGCAACACAAAGGGCCTCGGGAGATAGGCTGTACACCCCCGGTTCCACCTCTAGAATCGAGCCGGCGGGCAACCCGGAACACACGGACCAGCCCACGCCAGGCATGCGGCGGCGCTGCGCCGCAGATCCCACCAGCAAGCACAGATCTTCTTGCACCTCGCCGCTTTTGGCTCCAATTCGCACCAAGTCGGGAAGATAGATATCCTCGGTCGAAGGCGACGACGTGCGCAGCACACGGCGCTCTTCATCGGGATTAAGGTCCTTCCAGCTGATATAGCCCATCTGCCGGCGCTCGGCGCGCATCATGCGCAGCGCTGAAGCGCCTGTTAGGATTACGGAAGCCGCTAGCTGTTCGCCTGTCGGCTCGTTGCGCCGCTCAATCTTCACTGCCACAAAACCACCCCTACCAAACACGTGCGATAGCGAGGCCATCGACTGCCGCAGCGCCGGCACGCTTGAGCTCCGCCGAGGCTGCTGCCATGGTCGCGCCCGTGGTGATAACGTCATCGATAAGCAGTAGGCGGCGGCCGTGCACGTCCTCAACCGTCTCGTACATGCCTTGGGCACGCTCGCGACGCTCCTCACGACCGAGTTCGCGCTGGTCGCCATGCCCGTACTTGACGAGGGCATCGAGCAGAGGAACACCCGACAGCTCGCAAAATGGGCGCGCAATGGCCTCCATATGATCAAAGCCACGCCGCCGAAACGCTGCCGCCGTCGCAGGCACAAACACCACCGCATCCGCACCGGACAGCACACCTCCTAAGCGTTCGGGCGCTGCGACCTGGGCATGCAGGGCGGTGTCGTAGAGCAGCTCCGCCAGATGCGGCGCCAGGCGTCGCTCGCCCGCGTCCTTGTACGCTTTAATGATGCGCGGCAGCGGATGCGCATAGACGGAGCACGCCAGGCAGCGGTCGAGCGCCTCCGCCATTGCCGAGGACGTGCCCTCGACCGAACACTCAGTGCACAGCAAATCCCCAAACGGGGCGCCGCATCGGGTACAGCTATGACGTGGGTCGATGAGCGTGAGCGCGGCCAGGCAGTCTTGGCAAATAAGCGCACCGGCGCGCTCGCAGCCGGCACATCGTGTTGGCGACAATGCCTCGAGTGCCTCGCGTGCCGCCCGCTCGGCAAACGGCAGCAATTCGTCCGCAAACGGTAGGGCGCCGGCACCCTGCAGACGGCTCAATTTGTTCAGATGGCTCTTCAAGACACAACCCTCCCTACGTTCGGTCGCAGGGAGGGTTGTTGATTCAGCGCTATGGTACCCCGACGCGATTGGGGTAAGGCGGGTTAAATCCGCTCGCGGGCGTTATTCGCCGGCGGGCGGTTGTGGTGCGGCCGAAGACGGGGTCGAGCCCTCGCCACCATTCTGGCGCGGCTTGCGGGAACGGCGACGACGACGGCGCTTTTGGCCCTGGTCGGCCGAGCCCTCGCCACCGCGATCTTCGCGCGACTCGCGCTCGTCGCGAGCGGCGCCACGCGAAGCCTTGGCAGCCGCTCCCCCGCCATCTCCGGGACGACGGCGCGTGACCTTGACCTCGCCATCCGAGACCTGATCGGCAACGGAGGGCACTGAGGGCTTCTGTTGCGTGCCCGAGGAATGGCGACGGCGCGGACGCGGCGCGCGCTCATCCTCGCCACGTGACTTGCCGCCCTTGTCGGCAGGCGCATCGGAACCCGAGGGGCCCTTGGAAGCGGCACCGGCCTCGCGAGCAGCTGCGGCGCGGAAGGCATCCTCGCGCTCCTCGCTCGACAGGTGACGGCGGCGACGGCGCGTGGGGTTCATGCCACCGCCGCGGTTTTGCTGCTGAGGCTGCTGAGTCTCGCGCTCGCGGGAGGAGTTCTTGTCTGCAGCTGCAACCTCGCCGACATCGCCCGAGCCCGCGCGCTTGCGACGACGACGGCCACCGGCGGCCTCCTCGGCCTCAGGCGTTGCGGCATTGCCACGGCCCTTTCCGCGGCCACGACCCTCGCCCTGCCCCTGACCGGCGCGAGCATCGGATTCAGCATCGCGACGACGGCGCTTGGGCATCGACGTACCGGCCAGACGGTCGGCGCTCGACAGGCCATCGCCCACGTCGACGCCGTTCTCGCGGTCGAGCTCCATGAGCGCCAGGCGCATCTCGGGCGACTCGATGCGCTCGAGCACGTCGCGCGTCACGCAGTCGGGGCGGCAGTTGCAGCCCTGCTCGGCGGCCTTCTTTTTGCAGCCCTCCGAGCAGGTCATATCGGCCAGGTTGACCTTAAAGACCTTGCCGTTCTCCAGGCGCAGCACCAGCTGCTCACGCGGCGTGTCATATTCCTGAATACGCGCCTTGCCGAGCGGCGTATCGATGAGCGTCTTCTTTTTGGGCGCGCGGCTCTTAAAGTCCTTGTACGCTTCGAACTCATAGCGCAGGCAGCACATCAGGCGGCCGCAAACGCCGCTGATCTTGGAGGAATTGAGCGGCAGGTCCTGCTCTTTTGCCATGCGGATCGAGACGGGCTCAAACTGTCCGCCAAAGCGCGTGCAACAGAGCTCCTGGCCGCACTGGGCATAGCCGCCCACCAGGCGAGTCTCGTCGCGCACGCCGATCTGGCGCATGTCGACGCGAATGTGCAGCGTCGAGGACAGATCCTTGACGAGCTGGCGAAAATCGACGCGCTCCTCGGCCGCAAAGTAGAACACGGCCTTCTCGCCGCCAAACAGGTACTCGACGCCGACCGGCTTCATCTCGAGGTCGAGCTCTTTGACCAGACGGCGGAAATCGATCATGGCCTCGTCGCCCTGGATGGCAAGATCGTCGGCAAGCTGCAGGTCGATGTCGCTCGCCACGCGCAGCACGGGCTTGAGCGGCTGACCGATCTCGTCTTGCGGCACCTCGAAGGGATCGGCCGTGACCAAGCCGATCTCGGTTCCGCGCTCGGTGGAGCAAATGGCATAATCGGCCTCGAGGATATCCAGGTCCTGCGGGTCAAACCACAGGTCGCGCGAGGCGTAGGTAAACTTAACGGGTACGACTAACGGCATTTCAGTGCCTTCCTGATATCGAACAGCATGACCTCGATGGCCAGCTGGGGAGTAACGTTTCTGGCGATGTTGCGCTCGGCGGTCGCGACCGCCTCGAGCGCCTGGGTGGCACCCGCAACATTGGTCGCGGCGGCAAGCCGACCGATCGTGTCGCGCACATCCTCGTTCACCACGTCGGCTGCCTCGTCCTGAAGTGTCAGCAGCACGTCGCGCATGAGCGTCCGCGCGCTCGCCAGCGCTTCCATGATACCCGAACGCTCGCGCGCGTTGAGTTCGCGCTTGTTGCGGTCCTCAAGCTGCTTCAATGCTCCACGCGACAGGTAGTCGGCGTTTTGCTCGAGTACCTTTTCCTGCGTGGACTTGACCTCGGCGAGCGGCGCCTTAACGGCGACGATGAGCGACTTGGCGCGACTGAGCACGTCGGCCTCGTCGGCGGCAATGAGTGAGTCGATGGCACGGACCATCTGACGGCGGGCGTCCTGGCGCTCGGCGCTCTTAAGAAACTCGATGCCGCGTGTGGGGCTTCCCGCCACGGCGACCGCCATGCGGCAACGCGCAGGGTCCTGACCGGTGGCGCGGCTCACGGCCTGCGCGGCGACGGCGGGCGATACCAGCCGAAACGGCACGCACTGGCAACGACTCACGATAGTGGGCAGCATCACGTCGGCCGAGGTACCCAACAGGATGAACATAACGCCCTCGGGCGGCTCCTCGAGCGTTTTGAGCAGCGCGTTGGCGGTGTTGGCGCGCAGCTGCTCGGCACGGTCGATGATGTAGACCTTTGCCTTGGCGCGGATGGGCGCCAGCGGCACGTCGTCGAGCAGCTCGCGGGTCTGGGCGATGAGGTAGCCCGTGGCGCTCTCGGGCGTGTAATAGTGCACGTCGGGATGCGTATGCCGAGAGACGCGCACGCAGCTGTCGCATGCGCCGCAGCCGTCCTGCTCGCACAGGAAGGCTTGGGCGAGCGCCCACGCGGCGTCGAGCTTGCCCGCGCCGGGCGCACCCAAAAACAGGTAGGCGTGCGATGCGCGACCGCTAGCGACGGCATTGGTCAAAAAGTCACGCACGCGTTCTTGGGTGTCGAGCTTGGCCAGCAGGCTTGCCTGAGCGGGGGCCATGTTACTCGGCCTCCTTGGCAAGCGCGGCGGCGACGGCTTCCCGCGGAATGTCGAGACCGTACGCGCGAACCCGCTCGACCGTCTGCGCGAAGACGTCCTCGATGGACGCGGTCGCGTCGATGAGCTTTACGCGGTTTGGTTCCTCGGCGGCAATTGCGCAAAACCCCTCGTAAACACGCTCCTGGAATGCCATGCCCTTGGCCTCCATGCGATCCGCCGCACCGCGGGCCGCCATGCGTAGCGCCGCCTGCTCGGGCGTGATGTGGTAGACGAGTGTGAGCGCCGGGTGCGTTCCCGCGACGGCCAGGTTGTTGGCGTCGCGCACCATCTGGCGATCGAGGCCATCGGCAAATGCCTGGTAGCAGGTCGTGGAATCGTAGAAGCGATCGCACAGGACCACCTTGCCGGCCGCAAGGGCGGGGGCTATGACCTCGTGCACCAACTGGGCGCGCGCCGCCTCGTAGAGCAGCAACTCGCAGGTGTCTCCCATCGCCGTGTTGGCGGGATCGAGCAGCAGGGCACGAATCTTCTCGCTGATGGCGGTGCCACCCGGCTCGCGCAGGCTCACAACCTGGTGGCCAGCGAGTTCGAGCGCACGGGCAAGCAGGCGCGCCTGCGTGGACTTGCCGGCACCGTCGACGCCCTCGAGCGTGATAAAGCTATGTTGAGCGGGCTCAAAAGCCATGGGCGCAGCCCCTTCCTACAAGGCGCGTAAATGCGAGTTATAGCAACCAAGCCATGATACCCCAGTGCTCGGCGCGTCCCCAATGGCTAAAGGTGCCTTTCCAAAGTTGCGGTGAAATAGGGACTGATTGAAGCTCTGAGACCGCCAAACAGTCCCTATTTCACCGCAACGTATGATGGGGAATTTTGGATGCTGGGTATAATCGTCGTATTGCATTGAAATGTGGCGAAAGGAGTGGCAATGTCTCGGTATTGCGCCTCGTGCGGCAAGCTTCTTGCGGATGATGCCAAGTTCTGCACCTCGTGCGGTGCACCCGTTGAGCAAACAGCCGCGAGCGATAGCCAGCCCGCTTTTGAGCAGACCGGCTCCCTTGATACGCCGCAAGCCAAGGCGGACGACTCCCTCGCCTATAGCCCCGACCCCGCCGCAAGCCCCGCGGCCGTCGAGACCACGCAGCGCATACCCATCGCGAGCGGCTCGCCCCAACAGCAGCCGGCTCCCGCATACGCGCCCGCTTCGCCACAGACCCCCGCTCCCAAAAAGAGCGGCACCGGGCCGCTTATCGCCGTTATCGTTGTGCTGGTGGCGATCATCATCGCCCTGGTCATCTTCTTTGCAATCAGACCGTTCGACAACGCCGCCACGCAGACGACTGCCGAGGTAGCTAAGCTGCACCATGACGTAGACGACGATGACCTAAAGCCTCTCGGCGATCCCAACAGCCTGTACGACGATGATGACGATGACGACGAGGATGGCGGCGAAGCAACGCTCTCTGAGCAGAACCTCTACCGCCGACTGAGCGAATACTACGACCTGCTCGAAGATCTCGACAGCCAGGTCCGTGGCTGCGCGCAGAACTTCAACGGCAACTATCTGGAAGAGGATCGAACCACCCGTCAAAATCTCGCCGACGTCGCCGAGCGCACGGAGGACACCATCGAGCAGTATTACGACATCGTCGAGGACCTGGACGTCCCGACGAGCTCCAAGAACTACAGCTCCTGGAAGGACATCATCGCCCTGTACGACGACCTGGATCACCGCATTGACGCAATCTGTGATGCCTGGGAGATCAGCCTGAAATACGCCAAGCCTGCGGACCACAAGAATGAGATCGTGGCGCCGCTGTCGCGCGACAACGTGGCGGGCACCAATGACAATAAGTACCGCCTAGACTTTGAGGAGCGCTATCCCGGCGCCAAGCCTGTCGAGGTGAACTAGCGCTTTGTCGTTCCCGAGCCGGCAGTTAGGGACGTTCCTAAACTGCCGGCAGAAAAGGAACGTCCCTAACTGCCGGTCAAAAAAACGAGCGAGGATCATGAGACCCTCGCTCGTTTTTTGGGCATTGTTTCGACTGCGCCGTTACTTGTCGGCGGCTGCTTTCTTGGCAGTCGACTTCTTCGCGGTCGTCTTCTTGGCGGCAGTGGCTTTCTTAGCCGTCGTCTTCTTAGCCGTGCTCGCCTTGGTCGTAGTCTTGCGGCCGCGGGCGGGCTTCTTCTCCTTGGTCGGGCAGTCCATGTTGACGCAGATACGCCACGGACCGCGCGCCGTGTTGACCACCACGATGGGGGCGCCGCACTCGGGACAGGTCTCGCCCGTCGCCTCGAGCTTGCCACGCGCCGGCAGCGGATAGCTCACGCCGCAGTCATCGTAGTTGGTGCAGCGGATAAAGCGCTTGCCGCTCTTCTCGCTCTTGTGCGCGATCAGGTCGCCATGGCGTCCGGCCTCGGCACACACCTTGCACTCGCCCACTTTAAGGTCGGGCTCGTAGTTGGTGGGGCACGTCGGGTTCACGCAGATCTCGAAAGCCTTCTGGCGGAACGGCTGACACTTGATGCGCGGCGCACCGCACTCGGGGCACACGGCGGCCTCGCCCTCGAGCGGGCTCACCTTGACGCCGCTCGGCACCGGATAGGTCACGTCGCAGTCGGGCCAGCCCATGCAGCCAATGAAGCTGCCGCGGGTCTTGGCGCTCGTCTTCATAACCAGGTCCTTGCCGCACTTGGGGCAGGTGCCCACGCGCGCATCGGCCGTGACGGCGTCGCTGATGGCGTCGCCGAGCTCCTGCGTATGCTTGAGCAGCTCGTCGAGCACGCCGGCCAGCAGCGCACGCGAGTGCGTCACGACATGCTCTTCGGTGTCCTCGCCGCGCTCGACGCGAGTCATGTCGCCGTCGAGCTCGCTGGTCATATCGGGGCTCGTGATGCGCGGGGCAAACTGCGTCAGCGCGTCGATGATGGCGATGCCCAGCTGGCTCGGCTCAACGGGATCGTTTTTGAGGTAGCGCACGGCGTACAGGCGCTCGATGATGCTCGCGCGCGTGGACTTGGTGCCCAGGCCGCGCTTTTCCATCTCCTGCACGAGCTTGCCCTGGCTGTAGCGCGCGGGCGGCTCGGTCTGCTTGGCCTCAAGCTTAATGTCGAACACGTCGACCGTGTCGCCCTGCTCCAGCGGCGGCATCTGCTCGTCGCGCTTGAGTCCGTACGGGTACGCCTCGCGGAAACCCGGGGTCACGAGCACATCGCCCGAAGCCACGAACGGCTCACCGTTCACATCGAGCTCGAGTTTGGTGTTCTCGATAGTCGCGGGACCCATGAGCGTCGCCAGGAAGCGGCGGGCGATGAGGTCGTAGAGCTTGCGCTGGCCGCCATCGAGCGTGGACGGATCGCCCTCGCCCGTGGGGTAGATAGGCGGGTGGTCGGTGGTTTCGACTTTGCCGCGCGTGGGCTTCATGGGACCGGCGAGCACCTTTTTGCACACGGGTGCCAGCGCCGGGTTGATCTTTGCCAGGTCGCTCACCACGGCACCCAGGTCGAGCGTCGCGGGGTACACGGTGTTGTCGACACGCGGATAGCTGATGAGGCCCGCCATGTAGAGGGACTCGGCGATGCGCATCGTACGCGCAGGCGAGATGCCCTCGGCCGCGGCGGCAGCCTGCAGCGAGGTCGTCGCGAACGGCGTGGGCGGCTGCTGCTTACGGGAGCGCTTGGTCACCGCGGCGACGGTTGCCGTCGTAGCGCCGTCGACGTGGCCGTACGCCGTCTCGGCAGCATCTTTGTCGGTAAAACGTGTCGTCTTGTGCGCAATCTTAAAGCGGTCATCCTCGGCAGCACCCTGAGCGGCACCCATGCCGCGAATCTGCCAATAGTCCTCGGGCACAAACGCCATGCGTTCGCGTTCGCGCTCGACCACCAGGGCGAGCGTCGGCGTCTGCACGCGGCCGGCGGAGCGCACGTTGCCAAAGCCGCCAAACTTGGCGAGCGTCAGGTAGCGCGTGAGCACCGCGCCCCAAATGAGGTCGATGTGCTGGCGGCTCTCGCCGGCGTCGGCCAGATTCTGGTCGAGCGAGACAAGATTATCGAAGGCCTGCGTAATCTCGGCCTTGGTAAATGAAGAATACTGGGCGCGGGCGACCGGCAAGTCCGGCGCGACCTCGCGCACCTTGTTGAGAGCGTCCGAACCGATCAGCTCACCCTCGCGATCGAAGTCCGTGGCGATGATGACGCTGTCGGACTTTTTAGCGAGGTTCTTGAGCGAACGAATGAGCTCCTTCTCGGCCGGCAGCTTAATGACGGGCGCCCAGGTGAGATAAGGCAGGCTCTCGAGCTTCCAGCCCTTGATGGAAATGCCGTCGGCAAGGAACGGCTTGCGCTTGGTGTCGTACGGCGGGCGGGCCAGGCCATCGGGCATATCGGCCGGCAGCATCTCGCCGTCCTCCGTGACCGAATACCAGCCCAGCTTTTTATCGAACAGCACGCTGTCGCAAAAATCGGGCGCCAGGATGTGACCGGCAAGGCCGATGGTCACGCACTCCTCGCCCTTCCACTCAAAACGGTAGATGGCGGTGTTGTACACCTTGTCCTTTTTGGGCTTACCCGTGGACAGACGCTCGGCGATCTGACGCGCGGCGTCGTTTTTCTCGGCGATGATGAGCTTCAAAAGAGGCTCCTATCTCGTATCTCTGCGGCTACGCCCGCCCGTATGGCGGCCGACTTACGCCCTTGCTTGCTCAATCTGCCCGATGAGCCAATCGCACCAGGCATCCATGCCCTCGCCCTTGCGCGCGCTCACGGCAAACCGCGGCGCCTGCGGATTGAGGTCATCGAGTGTCTTAGTATACCTATCCATGTCAAAATCGAAAGCCGGAGCCACGTCGACCTTGTTGAGCAGCTGCGCGCCGGCGTGCTGGAAGATGCCCGGGTACTTGATGGGCTTGTCGTCGCCCTCGGGCACCGAGAGAATCATGATGGACAGGTTCTCGCCCAGGTCAAAGTCGACCGGGCAGACCAGGTTACCCACGTTTTCGATAAAGATGACGTCGATGTTCTCCAGACCCACAGCCTGGTCGAAGGCATCGACGGCCTCCATGATCATGTTGCCCTCGAGGTGGCACAGGCCGCCCGTGTTGATCTGGATGGCGGGCATGCCGGCTTCCTTCATGGTGATGGCGTCGACGTCCGAGGCGATATCGCCCTCGATGACGGCGCAGCGCAAGCCGGCCTTGTCGCGCAGGCGCTCGTTGGTGCCCAGGATCGTGGTGGTCTTGCCCGAACCGGGGCTCGACAAGACGTTGATCACGTAGGTGTTTGTCTCATTAAATCGCTGGCGCAGCTGATCTGCCAGGCGCTCGTTGCGCGACAGGATCGGCGACGCGATATCAATCGTTTTCTCAGCCATACTTAGCGCTCCTTACTTTGGCCCCTTTATACCCCATCACTAGATGGCTGGCGGGCTAATCGTCGGGGGTTTCGATTTCGATACTGGCGATGTCGAGCTCGCGGCCGTGCAGTAGGCGCACGTTGGCGCCGCCACATTGGGGGCAGCGGCAATGAAAGCGGTCGTGCTCAAAGACCTCGCCGCAGTCCAGGCACTCGCTTTGTGGATGGACCTCCTCCACGGCAAGCTCGCAGCCGCGCGTGAGCGGGTCCTCGTCGCGAAATGTCTCCCAGGCAAAGTCGAGCGCCTCGCGCACGACCTCGGTCATATCCCCGATACGCAGCGTTACCAAAACGGCGCGCGAGGCCCCCGCCCCACGCGCCGCGCGAATCACTGTATCGAGTATGCCGTTGACAATGCCAACCTCGTGCATACCGATTTACTCCTCGTCGTCCTCGTCGTCCGAGAACAGGTCCAGACGGCTCACGAACAGGCCCTCCTTGCCCTCGCGCGCGGTAATGACCACGCGAGCGATGGCGAGCGAAATCTCGTAGAGCGAGAGCAGGGCGCCATACATGAGACCCAGCGTAACGGGCGAGCCGTCGGGCGTAATCACAGCCGAACCCACGAGCAGGCCTACGTACACGTAGCGCCAGGCGCTGCGGAAGGCCGCATAGGACACGATGTGGAAAACGGACAGGTAGAAGATGATGAGCGGCAGCTCAAACGCCACACCAAAGCCGATCATAAAGAGCAGCTCCATGTTGACGTAGTTCTCCAGGTCGGGCAGCGCCGTAGCGACAGCCGAGGTCTCGCCGATGAGCCACTCAAAGCCCGCCGGGATGATGATGAAGTAGCAGAAGATGGCACCCAGGAAGAACAGCACCGTCGAGGCGAGCACCGTGGGCACAACCCACTTGCGCTCGTTGGGGCGCAGTGCCGGCAGGAAAAATGCCAGGATCTGCCAGATGATCATGGGCGTGCACATGACCACGGCCATCTTGATGGCCAGTGAGAAGCGCAGGCCAAAACCGCCGAGCGTGGTGGTGATGTAGAACTTACCGTCCGGCACAAAGGAGCGGATGGGGTCTTCCAAGATGTCGAGCACCACGGGTGTGGCGAAATACAGCACGATAGCGGCGGCAAACACCGACACGACCACGATGGTCAGGCGGCGACGAAGCTCTCCCAGGTGATCGAAGAGCGGCATACGCGCAGGTCCGATAGGCATTACTCATCGCCTCCCTTCGGGGCGTCGGCGGCAGCAGCGTCGTCCTCGGCCTCGAGCTCGCGAGCGAGCTGGTCGACGACGGCCTTGCGCTTGCGGGGACGGCGGGCGTAGAGGTCAGCCGTCGTGGGCTCTGCCGGCTCGGGCTCGGGCTCCGGCTCTGCAGTGGAAGCGGACTCGGCGGCGGCATCGGCGGACCCGGCGTCGGCGCCCTCGGTCGCAGGCTCCTCAGCAGCACCTTCGCCCTCAGCAGCACCCTCGCTCGCGGCCTTCTCGGCAGCAAGACGAGCGCGACGCTCGGCAAAGGTCTCCTTCTTGGCGGGCGCTGCCGTCTCGGCGGCATCCTCGTCCGCATCGGAATCGTCGTCGGTCGCAGCAGCCTTCTTGGGCTTGACCGGGGCCGACGCGGCCTCGCTCACCGGATCGATAATCTCGGACTGAACAACGGCCGTCATCTTTTCCTGCGTCTCGCGGAACTGACGGATGGCACGGCCGATCGTGCGGCCCATCTGCGGGAGCTTATCCGGGCCAAACAGCAAAAAGCCGAAGACCACGATGATCGCGAGCTCACCCTCTCCAATACCAAACACACATACCTCCAAGGCTCGATGTGAGTCGAGCCCGCACCGCGCCATTCGGCCGGAACTCGTCTATTCATTCGGTCAAGTATAGCGCCCGGACGCCAAAACGTCCGAGCGCATCACAAACATATGCCAAACGGCACGCCCTTTTGGGGGCAAAGATTATGCAGCGGTGATCGAAATCTCCTGGTCGACGCCCAACAGCTGAACCACGCGCATCACCGGGGGCTGCACGTTGACGCAGCTAAAACGCTTACCATGATCAGCTGCGTGGTGCGCGGCGCCCACGAGCACGCCAATGCCCGTCGAATCGATGTAGCTCACCTGGGCAAAATCGAGCTCAACGGCCTCAGTGGGCTGCTCAAGCGCCAGGTCGATGGCATTGCGCAGGCTATCGGCGTTAGAGATATCGATCTCGCCGGTTACCTTAATGGTGTAGAGCTCTGGCGTGGGGTTGGTTGAAATACCCAAATCCATGTATACGCTCCTTTACGTATCGAACGTGCGGATAGTACGGGAAGCCGCGCGTTAGGCGCGCTCGGCACGCGCAAGCTCGGCAGCAACAAGCTTAACGGCCAGCACCAGCACATCGAGCGCGGCCTCCAGGTCCTCGACCGTGGGATAGCTCGGCGCGATGCGAATGTTGGTGTCGCGCGGGTCCTTGCCATAGGGCCAGGTAGCACCGGCCGGCGTGAGCTTGACGCCCAAGTCGGCGCAAAGCGCGGCGACCTTTTGGGCCGAGCCCTCGGGACCATCGAAGCTTACAAAGTAGCCGCCGCGGGGATGCGTCCAGGTGGCGCAGCCCGTATCGCCCAGGCCCTCGGTGAGCTTGCGCTCGACGGCCTCAAAGCGCGGGCGCAGGAACTCGGCATGCTTTTTCATGTGCTCCTTGACCGCCTCGATGGTGGGAAGGAAGCGCACGTGACGCAGCTGGTTGAGCTTGTCGGCGCTGATAAGGCCGGCCTTCAGGCGCTTGGAGAACTCGGCGATGACCGCGGGGCTCGCACCGATAAAGCCGATGCCGGCGCCCGGGAAGGTGATCTTGGACGTCGAGGCAAAGGCCACCACGCGGTCCTCGGTGCCCGCCGCGCGAGCGAGGTCAAAGATGTTTGCGAGCTCGTCGGTCTCGTCGTACAGGTCGTGCACGCAGTAGGCGTTGTCCCAGAAGATGCGGAAATCGGGCGCGGCCGTGGGCATCTCGACCAGGCGGCGCACAGTGTCCTCGCTAAAGGTAATGCCCGTGGGGTTGGAATACTTGGGCACGCACCAGATACCCTTGATGGAATCGTCGGCGGCAACGAGGCGCTCGATCTCGTCCATGTCGGGGCCGTTGTCGGTCATCGCGACGGGGACGTTCTCGATGCCCAAGTCGGCGGTGATGCCAAAGTGGCGATCGTAGCCGGGAACGGGGCACAGGAACTTGACCTTCTCACCGTCGTGCGCGGCCTCGTAGGCGTCCCAGGGCTCGCTGCCGCACGAGCCACAGCGCCAGAACATGCCGGCGATGTCATGCTCGATCAAAAGGCTCGACGAACCCAGCACGAGTGTCTGCTCGGCGGGGCAGCCCAGGAACTCCGCTGCCAGCTTGCGTGCCGAGGGAATGCCCTCGAAGCAGCCGTAGTTGGAGCAGTCGACGTTGCCGTCGTGCAGATCGGCGTCGGCGTTGAGGATATCGAGCATGGGGCGCGAGATGTCCACCTGGGAGGGCGACGGCTTGCCGCGGGCCATGTCAAGCGCCAGACCCTTGGCCTTGACCTCGGCGACCTCGGCTTTGAGCGCCTCGATGGCGGCATCGAGTTCGGTGGTTTCCATCTTCTGGTAGATCGTCTGCATGGGTGCGACCTTTCGCGAAGCGGTACGTTGCAGTTCGTCTAAGTATAGACCGCCATCGTCGCAACGTTATGAAGCCGTGATAGATTAAGTTCATCGCAATGAATTACGAATCGCCGCGCATGCCGGCGTGGGGCGCCCAAGGAGGCACTATGGAGTACGGATTGTTTCAGGCCGAGGAATTCGGCGACCTGCAGCGCCTGGTCGACGGACTGTTTTACGACCGCCACGCCATCGACCGCCTCGATTTGATCGTACAGGCCGAAATCTTGGACCTGGCGCCCGATCTCATGGAAATCGTCAACCTGCTGCCGCCCGGCTATTACGACCGCCAGTCACTTTGCGACCAGCTCAACTCCGCCTTGGCCGCCCACGGCTGGGGTGCCGTCTACGGAACGGTGGAATAAACCTCGTCATTTAAGAACGTCCCCAATGACTAAAACGCCGCTTGTGATGGTGTTCACAGGCGGCGTTTTCAATCTTGTATGTGCTTTTACTCGTCCTTGGGCGCGGGGCGCTTGCAGATCACACTCATGTAGATCATGCCGAGCACGGCAGCGGTGACCGAACCGGCAAGGATGGCGGCCTTGGCAGCCAGAACCTCAAACTGGGCCGTCGGGAAGGCAAGGCCGCTGATGAGAATCGACATGGTAAAGCCGATACCGCCCAGAATGCCCACGCCGGCAATCATGTGCCAGTTGACATTGTGCGGCAGCTCGCAGGCCTTAAGCTTAACCAGGGCAAACGTCATACCAAAGATGCCGATCGGCTTGCCCAGCAGCATGCCAAAGTACACGCCGAGCGTCACCGGGTCGGTGAGCAGCGTGCTCATGTCCACGCCCACTAGGCGAACCTGTGCGTTCACGAACGCAAAGACTGGCAGGATCACAAAGTTGACCGGCGTGGAGATCAGACGCTCCATGCGGATGAGCGGCGGGGTCACGCGGTGCATGACGCGCTCGACCTTGGTGGTCGAGACGGTAAAGTCATGCTGGCCCAGGATGTGCGCCTCGTCGTCGTAGCGGTCATCGAGCAGCGGCAGGCACTCGCCCAGCCAATCGGTAAGGCTATCGAGCTTGACGCCGCACTTGGCCGGAATGGTGAAGGCTAGGATGACGCCGGCAAGCGTGGCATGTACGCCGCTCTTGAACATGCAGAACCACAACAGCAGACCCAGTACCGAATACGGGGCAAGGCGGTAATGCTGCGTCTTGTTGAGCCACACGAGCGCGCAGGTCACAAGCGCGGCGGCGCCCAACCAAAACGGATTGGGGCTCTGACCGTAGAAGATGGCGATGGCGGCGATGGAGATGAGGTCGTCGGCGATGGCGAGCGTCGAGAAGAACACGCGCACGCCGTTGGGCACGCGATTGCCCAAAAGCGACAGCACGCCCAGCGCGAAGGCAATATCGGTTGCCATGGGGATGGCCCAACCGTTGCGGGCGCCGGCATGGTTAAAGATCAGGTAGATGCAGGCGGGAACGACGACGCCGCCCACGGCCGCCAGCATGGGAAGCATAGCCTGACGTGGATTCTTGAGCTCACCGACCGTCATCTCGTACTTAAGCTCAATGCCCACCAACAAAAAGAAAATCGCCATGAGGAAGTCGTTGACGAAAAGCTCGACGGTGAGACCGGCTGTAAGGTTGCCCAGGCCCACATACAGCGGGGTCTCCAAAAAGTGATGGATGGCCTCGTAGGCATCGGTATTGGCGCAAATGACGGCGGCGATGGCGGCGAAGACCATGACGGCGGCGGAAATCGTGCCGTTCTCGGCGATGCGCTCCCAGATATCGTGACGCTCAAAGCGCTTGCGCTCACGAACGTTGAACAGCTGCTCAGTTGCTGCCATGGGCGGCTCCTTTCACGGGATGGCTCCCGTCTTAAAAAAGCACGGCCCGCCCAAGTGGCGGCGCCGCGCTCTAACGTATTACGCTTGCATCTAGCCTACCCCGCACGACAAGCACGCAGGCGTGGCCGAAAAGCGGAACCACAGGTTGAACATTATTTGCTCAACGGCACGGGCACGCCTGTCCAAGAGACGACGCGGCGCCGTGCACAAAAAAACGACCGGAGCGCGGGGCGTCCGCAATCCGGTCGTGGCGTTTGGTCAACTAAACCTAGCAGGCGGCCATGATGGGGGCAGCGACCTGCTTCTTACGGGAGAGGACGCCCGGCATCCAGACGCCGTCGTGCTCGTCGGCAATGCCCAGGCCCTTCTGAGCGGCCTCGGTCTCGCCCTCGAGCAGGACCTGCGAACCCTCCTCCATGATGTCGGTGATGCACAGGACAATGCCGTCAGCACCCTTCTCGGCGGCGTAGGCGCGCATGGCCTCGCGGATCTCGTCGATCATGCCGAGCGCGCGGCTCTTGTCGACGGTCTCGTACTGGCCGATGAGCAGCTTCTTGCCAGCGGGCTCGAACATCTTGATGTCGTTGCCGACCATCTCGGCTGCGGTGAAGGAGCCGGACGGACGGGTGAGGAAGACCTCCATGCCAAACTTGACCGGGTCGACGCCCACCTGCTCACCGAGCTTGGCGGCGACGGCGCGGTCGACATCGGTGGTGGTGGGGCTCTTGAGCATGAGCGTATCGGTCATCATGGCCGAGAGCAGCAGCTTGGCCTGGACGTCGGAAAGCTCAACGCCGAGCACGTCGGCGAGCTTGGTGACGATGGTGCAGCTGGAGCCCCAGGGCAGGCAGATGTAGTGCAGCGGGCCGGCGGTCTCGAAATCGCCGATGCGGTGATGATCGACGACGCCAAAGACCGTGGCGTCCTTAAGGCCGGCGACAGACTGGGCGGACTCGTTGTGGTCGGTGAGGACGACAAGCTGGCCGGCCTCGACGGACTCGATCACGCGGGGCTCGGCAATGCCGGCGTCGGCAAGCAGCTTGGCGGACTCGGCCGGAAGCTGACCAAGGGCGCAAGCCTCGTAGGTGTTGCCGGCATACTCAACCTGGTTGAGCAGCTGGGACAGGACGACGGCGCTCATGATGGCGTCGTTATCGGGGTTCTGGTGACCAAAGACAAGAACGTTTGCCATGGATATCCTCCACTTGATATGTGTACTTGGACGTAGCTATGGTAGCACGCCGATGCCGAGCCTTCGCAGACGGAAGGGCCACGGCATATTTTGGGGCAGGCATGGGGGCCAAGGCTGTCCCTTTTGCACCATGTTGGTGCAAAGTAACCTGACCCCTTTGCACCAGCTATTTACCGGCGGCGCGCAGGGCTACGTAGGCGGCACCGATGATGCCGGCGTCGTTTCCGAGCGAAGCGACCTTGATGGGCGTCTCGCGCGAGGCAGAAAGCGCGTACTGCTTAAAGTGCTCGCGGACCTTGTCGAGGTAGACATCGGCCGAAGCGGACGCGCCGCCGCCGATCAGGAACATCTCGGGGTCGACCACGTTGGCAATGAGCGCCAGGGCGCGGCCGAGATAGTCGGCCATGGTATCGGCCGCGGCCAGCGCGAGCTTGTCGCCCTCGCGGCAGGCCTGGAACACGTCCTTGGAATCGGAGGGGCCGGTGAGCTCGATGGGCTCGACACCCGCCTTCTTGCACTCGGCAAGGTAGTTGCTCACCACGCCGGTGGCGCTGGAATACTGCTCCAGGTGGCCATGGCCGCCGCAGCCGCAGACGCGCTCCTCAGCCGGGTTCAGGCACATGTGGCCAATCTCGCCGCCGGCGCCCACAACGCCCGACACCACGTCGCCGTTAACGATAACGCCGCCGCCCACGCCGGTACCAATGGTGACCATCACCACGTTCTGCACGCCCTTGGCGGAACCGAGCCAAGCCTCGCCCATGGCAGCGGCGTTGGCATCGTTCTCGTACTTAACAACCGCGTCGGGGCAGTGCTCCTGAATGGCGACTCTTAGCTCGGGCAGGTTAATGGCAATGTTGGCCTTGACCTTGGCATCGCCCGATGCCGGGATGGGGCACGGAACGGCCAGGCCAATACCCGCCACAAAGGCGCGCGGAATCTGGGCCTTGGCGACCACCTGGTCGATAGCCTCGGTCACCGCGGCAAAGCCCGCAGCGTCAACGATGGGCGGCGTGGGCACGCTGGCCTTGGCCAGCAGGTTGCCGTCCTCGTCGAACAGGCCCTCCTTAACCGAAGTGCCGCCGACGTCGATGCCGATGTAATACTGCTTAGGTTCCATGGGAGCCCGCCTTTCTCGTTTAAACATTGCCTGTATGGTACCGCTCCCAAGGCAAAAACCTGCTAAAAAGGGACAGGTTTGTTTTGGCAGGTTTTATCTGTGAAAACGCAGGGCATGGAATTTGGTTCGTTGGGCGGTAAAACGGCTCAACCCCATCCTCGAGTCGATCAATTTGCTCAATACCACATTATTCGAATGCATATTCATTTAGAGCGCTCTAGTTTTTAAAGAGAAGCG
>CATXJW010000022.1 GCA_958370325.1 uncultured Collinsella sp.
ACGGCAACCAGATCGGCCTTGCCACCGGTCAGGTCAACGAACTCTATCACCCCGGCTACGTGGCCAAGCGCATGGAGGTCGGCGCCGTCGTGGGCGCTACCCCGGCAAACCACGTGCGTCGCGAGTGCCCCGCCCCCACCGACAAAATCATCCTGCTGGGCGGCCGCACCGGCCGTGACGGCATCGGCGGTGCCACCGGCTCATCCAAGACCCAGAACACCGAGTCCATCGAGACCTCGGGTGCCGAGGTCCAGAAGGGCAACGCCCCGGTCGAGCGCAAGCTGCAGCGCCTCTTCCGCCGCGGCGACGCCTGCCGCCTGATCAAGCGCTGCAACGACTTTGGCGCCGGCGGCGTCTCGGTCGCCGTGGGTGAGCTTGCCGACGGCCTGTATGTCGACCTGGACACCGTGACCAAGAAGTACGACGGCCTGGACGGCACCGAGCTCGCTATCTCCGAGTCCCAGGAGCGCATGGCCTGCGCCGTCGCCGACGGTGACGTCGAGGAGTTCATGGGCTACGCCGCCGAGGAGAACCTCGAGGCGACCGTTATCGCCGAGGTTACCGCCGAGCCGCGCATGCGCATGGCCTGGAACGGCGTCGCCATCGTCGACCTGTCCCGCGAGTTCCTCAACTCCAACGGCGCACCCAAGCACCAGGTCGCCCACGTGTGCGCCCGTAGCGTGTGGCAGCCCAGCTGGGCCGGCACCACGCTCGCCGAGCGCATGACCTCGCTCGTCACCGACCTCAACGTCGCTTCCAACAAGGGTCTTTCCGAGCGCTTCGACTCCACCATCGGCGCCGCGACCGTGCTTATGCCTTTTGGCGGCAAGACGCAGCTCACCCCCAGCTCGGCCATGGTCGCCAAGTTCCCCGTGGACGGCGAGACCACCACGGCGAGCGCCATGGCATGGGGCTTCAACCCCTACCTGATGGAAGCCGACCAGTTTGCTGGCGCCTACCTGTCCGTGGTCGAGTCCATCGCCAAGCTCGTGGCTGCCGGCTTTGAGCACAAGCGCGCCTATCTCTCCTTCCAGGAGTATTTCGAGCGTCTGCGCACCGAGGCCGAGCGCTGGGGCAAGCCCACGGCAGCCGTCCTGGGCGCCCTCATGGCCCAAGTCGACCTGGGTGCCGGCGCCATCGGCGGCAAGGACTCCATGAGCGGCTCGTTTGAGGACGAGGCCGGCGAGCTCAACGTTCCGCCGACCCTGATCAGCTTCGCCGTCGCCGTGGGCAAGGCCGCCCGCGCCGTCTCACCCGAGTTCAAGGGCCTCACGCACCGCGTCGTCCGCATCGCCCCCGCCACCTATGGCGAGGACTACCGTCCCGACGCCCAGCAGTTGCTCGCCGCGTTTGACGCCGTCGAGGCGCTCACTGCTACCGGCAACGCCCTGGCCATATCCACGCCCGGCTACGGCTGCGGCGCCGAGAGCCTCTTTAAGATGTGCGTCGGTAACCAGATCGGTATCGAGCTTGCCGAGGATGTAGACGTGGAGAGCCTCTTCACCCCGCTCTACGGCAGCTTTATCGTCGAGCTCGCCGAGGACGCCGAGCTGCCCGAGGTCGCCGACGGCGTTGTCGTCGAGCCCCTGGGCACCACCGTCGAGGGCTATGTCATCGACACCGGCTCCGAGGTCATCGAGCTCGCCGAGCTCCAGGAGGCCTGGGAGAGCGGCATCGAGGGCGTCTTCGCCTACCGCAGCGCCGGCGAGACCCCCGAGGTCGAGACCATCGACTTCCGCGCCAAGGATATCCACGTGTACGGCGGCGCCAAGATCGCCCGCCCGCGCGTGATCATCCCCGTGTTCCCCGGCAACAACTGCGAGTACGACAGCGCCCGCGCCTTCCGTGCCGCCGGTGCCGAGGCCGACACCTTCGTGATCAACAACCTCACGCCCGAGGCCGTCGCCGAGAGCACCCACGAGCTTGCCCGCCGCATCCGTACAAGCCAGATCGTCATGATCCCCGGCGGCTTCTCGGGCGGCGACGAGCCCGACGGCTCCGCCAAGTTCATCACGGCGTTCTTCCGCGCTCCCGAGGTCACCGAGGCAGTCCGCGACCTGCTCAAGGCCCGCGATGGCCTGATGCTGGGAATCTGCAACGGCTTCCAGGCCCTGATCAAGCTCGGCCTGGTGCCCTACGGCGACATCGTCGACGCCACGCCCGATGCGCCCACGTTGACGTTCAACACCATCGGTCGCCACCAGAGCCGTCTGGTGCGCACCCGCATCTCGTCCAACCTGTCCCCGTGGCTGTCGCAGTGCAGCCTGGACGACCCCTACACCGTCGCCATCAGTCACGGCGAGGGCCGCTTCGTCGCTAACGACGAGGTGCTCGCCCAGCTTATCGCCAACGGCCAGGTCGCCACGCAGTACGTGGGCGAGGACGGCAAGCCCAGCATGGATCTTTCCGTCAACCCCAACGGCTCCGCACTCGCCATCGAGGGCATCACGAGCCCCGACGGCCGCGTCCTGGGCAAGATGGGCCACGCCGAGCGTCGCGGCGACAACCTGTACCGCAACGTGCCCGAGCATGTCCCCGGCGATAAGTTCATGCCGATCTTTGAGAGCGGCGTAGCCTACTTCGCCTAAAGCTTTCCCATCGGGTACAATCCCCTCGGGTAACATCACCCGCCACCGGCACACCCGGTGGCGGGTTCTTTTTTGCTTCGCGCATACAGGAAGGACACCATGGAAAGCCGCAAGCCGTATCTCGCCACCCTACCCGGACTCATCCTGGGCTGCCTTGTTTGTTGCGCGCTCTGGGGGTCGGCTTTCCCCTGCATCAAAATCGGCTATGCGCTCTTTGGCATCCCCGCGCACGATAGCGCCTCGCAGCTGCTCTTCGCGGGTCTGCGCTTCACCCTTGCCGGCATGCTGGTCATTGTTGGCATGAGTGTGGCCCAGCGCCGTCCGCTCGTTCCGCAAGCGCGCGACATCAAGCCCATCCTCACGTTGTCGCTCTTCCAGACTATCGGCCAGTACTTCTTTTTCTACCTGGGACTCTCGCGCGCCAGCGCCATGTCGAGCTCCATCATCGAGGCCAGCGCCAACTTCCTAGCCATCCTCTTTGCCGCCCTGGCGTTTCGCACCGAAAAGCTCGATGTGGCCAAGGTGCTCGGCTGTGTGCTGGGCTTTGCCGGTGTCGCGCTCGTCAACCTTTCGAGCGCGGGCGGCACCTTTGGCTTTACGCTCGACGGCGAGGGCTTTATCCTGGCCTCCACCGTCGCGGGTGCCCTTTCGACCTGCCTGATCGGCATCTTCTCGCGCGAGCACAACGGCGTCTTACTTGCCGGGTGGCAGTTCTTGGTCGGCGGCCTGGCCCTCACCGCCATCGGCTTTTTGATGGGTGGCGCGCTCTCCCCCACGGCGATTGCCCCCGCCATCGCGCTCATCATCTACATGGCGCTTATCTCCGCAGTAGCCTACTCGCTGTGGTCGCGCCTGCTTGCCGTCAACCCCGTCAGCCGCGTCTCGGTCTTTGGCTTTATGAACCCCGTCTTTGGTGTGCTGCTGAGCGCGCTGCTGCTCGGCGAGGGCGCCGGCACGAGCCCCGTTACCGTCATCGTTGCCCTGCTGTTGGTCTGCGGCGGCATCATCATCGTCAACAAACCCAAAAAAGCCTAGCGAACTGCCCTTATTTAGCAGAGAGATTCACATACTTTAGTTTAATGGAGTACATCGGTGAGCTGAGGGCCGCCACGCACGCAAGCGTGCGCCCCTTTTTCTAGCGTATCTGGACGCCGGCTTTCTTTTTCTCGGCCTTGACGCGGTAGAGCTCCGCGTCGGCAGCACGAAGCAAGTCTTGCCAGGTATCGACGCCATCACCAACCCGTGCGTAGCCGATGGACATCCGCAACAGATACGGAACCTCGGCGCGCGCGAGCTCGTCGTTGATTGTCGCGCACAGATGCATGATATCCTGTTCCGCCACTGCCTTTTGGAGCACCACGAACTCATCGCCACCATAACGTGCGATAAAGCCGCCAGACGCCGAGCAGACTTCTTTGAGCGCAGCAGATATGACCTGAAGAGCGTGGTCGCCCTCCACATGCCCATAGCGATCGTTAATCTGCTTAAAGCCGTCGGCGTCCATCATAAGCAGATACACATCTTCGGCCTGATCCACATTTGAGAACAGCGACAGCACATAGGTCTCAAAACGGTTGCGATTGTTAAGGCCAGTCAACGGGTCGGTCGAGATCAGCTGCTCCTGGTAGATGATGTAGAGTAGCAATATGCTAATCATTATGCCGACACAAAGGCCGGGCACCGATAATACAACCTGAAAGGTACCGCCCACCAGGGCCGGAATGGCGAAAAATGCTAAGGTTCGATAGATGGCCTTCGTTTGCAGGCTTTCGACTTTTCGAGCCTGAATAAAGGCATGCAAGGACGTATATATGACGTAGCAGTAGCTAACGATAGGCTGAATCATATAAAGCGCTCCGCGACGATATACGCCCTGCGCATCGATATAGAACATAGTGTGCGTCCAGTAGCTGGTAAATGCCAACACGACCACCAATGCGGTTGGCAACGTTAAAAGTACCACCCTATAGGGCGTGGTCAGGAGCCGCGAGCCCTGCATCGTCTCGGAATAGAAAAACCAAATGAGGCACGCGATGGCGAACAGCGAAAACGAAACCGCGTTGGAAATCCAGTTGGCCGTGATGCCTACAGGAGTGCTCACGCCATCCGAGAGCGTCCAGATCATATCGAAGAAAATGTAGGCAGCAGACGTGTAGCCCAGCATGCTAAACAAAAGCTGCTGGGTGCTCGAGAACAGGGAGCGACGGCTTCGTACGGCAAGCCCGATAAGAATAATCATGCACAGCAGGAATATCTCAATCTTGAGTGCCTTAACCACTAGACGCCATCCCTTCAATATCCAAGTGGTCAGAATCGCCCAATTCGAACCTGGGCAATAAACACCCCTTACTCCGTAGGGGTAAAGGGAATCATAGCAGAGCGCCCGAACGTTGCTGCAAGACAGCTCTCGTTCGGGCGCCCATACGGCGCGAATTGCACGCCAGAATCTATTATCGGTAACGGCCGTTACTCACCGTCGATATCGGTTGCGACAGCCTCCTCGATGGCCTCGACGCCTTCGACCGACAGATCCTCTTCGCCGTGGCAGAACTTCTTATCGACCCAGCCAGTCAGAATCGGGGCCATGATTGCCGTGATGATGACGGCGGTGGCGATCTGCGCATACGCGGTGGGCGCAAGCTCGGCATAGCGCGGCGCGACCTCAGCAAGAGCAACCGGCGTGGTCATAGCCGTGCCGGCGATGGTGGAGCAAGCAATGGCGGCCTTGCCGTTGCCGCCGCACAAGCGCTCGAAGGCAAAGGTGATGGGGCCAACGATAAAGAGGGTGATGAGGCCCAGCAGAATGCCCGAGATGCCGCCGGTGATGAAACTCGACAGGCTCATGGACGCACCGAGCTGAAATCCGATGACGGCAATCGCGGGATTGGCACCGGGAACCAGCAGGTTCTTGATAAACGGGAACAGGTTGCCCAGAACCATGCCAATAACGAGTGGCAAGATGGAGCCGATAATGGTGCCAATGGGAATGTTGGCGAGGCCGGAAACACCGAGGATGATCATCGTGACGGCGGGGCCAGCCGTAAAGAACAGGATACCGACGGCGCCCTGCTCGGACTCATCGCCGAACTCGCCCATGATGCCCGTATAGAGCGCCATGTTGCAAAACGTGATGCCGCCGATGATAGACACGGAGCTCAGACCCAGGAAGTTGTCGTTAAAGAAATATGCTACGCCCAGGCCGAGGGCCGCTGCGACGACCAGCTTGGGGATCAGCACGACGATACCGGTCTTGATGGCACCCGGCGTGGACTTAAAGCTGATGCCGGCGCCCACAAACAGCAGGATCGCGGCGACGATGGTATTGGAGCCACCGCGGCAGGCAGCCGTAAAGAAGCCGCCGATCTCAAAAACCTGCGGGCAGAAGGTGTTGAGCAAAAGACCGACGATCATCGGATAGATCATGATGTCGCCCGGGATGCGCGGGACCTTGAATTTCTTTTGCTCGTTGGCGGTCGCTTTCTGTGCCATGAAACCCCCATTTCCGCTGACGGGGTACAAAAGCCCACGTCACGCTTTGCTACAGTAAAGTTTGACCATGGTACCAGAGGAAATAGACCAGCTCGGTGAAAAATTCGACAAGTTGGGATGGAACGAGATTCGGCGCCCGCGACGCCACCCCTATATAAGGCTCAAGACGATATAGAGTACGATGCCCGAGACGCAGCACCACAGCATCGATTTTGTCTTGACTGCCACGACCACGACGCCGGCGGCCGCAATCCAGGGAACCAAGGCAGGCCAGAGCCCCGCGTCGAACGCGCCGGGACTCACCAAGTCGTTGGCGACCAGCGCGGCAAAGGCAGCGGGCGGGATATAGCCCAGGGCCTCGGTAATGCGGGGCGACAGCGTTCTCCCGCGCAAGGCAAACGCCGGCGCGATGCGAAAGAACGCGATAGCAGACCACGACGACAGCCACAGAACCAAGAACTCGTTAACGGGCATCGCGGGCACCTCTTCCGTCAAATACAGCATCGCACGCCAGCGCAATGGCAATGCCGACCACGACGCTTGCCGGCACGGCAATATTCGTGAGGCCCAAGAACTTGCATACGGCGACGGACACCGCGCCCGAAACCGCCGCGACAACGTTGCCGCGCGACAGCCGCTGCGAAAAGAGTAGACAGATAAAGAGCGACGTGCAGACGAAACTAGCAATAGCGGTGGGAACATCGACAACGGCACCGACGATGGCACCCATCGTGCACGAAGCGCCCCATGTCACGATGAGGATCACGTTGAGCACGAAGGATTCGCGCGGGCCCCAATCCTCCCCCTCAACCAGCTTGGCAAGCGAGATGCCGTATGCCTCCTCGGTGAGCGTCGCGGCAACAGCCAGCGTCTGACGCTTCGAGGCGCCCGCCAGATGGGGTGCGATCGATGCCGAATAAAGTGCAAAGCGCGAGGAGATGGCGGCGACGCTCGCGATAATCGAAGGTGCCGGTACGCCCGCCAGCCAAAGATTGCAGATCATAAACTGGCCGCTGCCCGTCACAAACGTGCTGCTCAGAGCAAAGACCATCCAGGGCTCCATTCCCGTCTGCCCCATGATCATTCCGCACGGCGCGCCTATCGCAACATAGGTAAGCATCACCGGCCAGACGGTTCTAACGATTTTGAGCACCATACGCTTCTCATCCTGACAAGGTCTCCGAGCCGCATGTAGCGACACGGCAGAATCATCATCCGACAGCAACCGAGTTCGCCTACAATTGCCACCGGATCGAAAGACACAACTTTTTAGGAAGTCATTATGACAGCTATCGATCGAGACCGGGCGCGCGCGGCCTTCAAAAGCTACACCGATGCCTACGACGCCACCAACCCACGCATCGCGCTCAAAATCGAGCATACGTACCACGTGGCCGAGGCATGCGATGCCGTAGCGCGCGAGCAGGGCTGGTCGTCAGAAGATATTGACCTAGCATGGCTTTGCGGCCTGCTACACGATATGGGCCGCTTTGAGCAGCTGCGACGCTGGGACACCTTTAAGGACGCCGAGAGCATGAGCCATGCGGCGCTGGGCATCGAGGTCCTCTTTGGCGAGAATCCCGCCGATGCACCCGCCGTAACAAGCATCCGCGACTTTATCGATGACCCGGCAGAAGATGAGCTCATCCGAGCGAGCATTGCCTATCACAGCGATTTCCGTCTACCCGCGCAGCTCGACGTGCGCACGCGAAGCTTCTGCGATATCGTGCGCGATGGTGACAAGATCGACATTATGCGCACCATCGCCGACAGCACCGTCGACACCATCCTCAAGGTGGATGAGGACACGTTTCTCGCCAGCCACTTCTCGACACCGGCGCTTACCGCCTTTGACGAGCATCGCTGCGTCGCGCGTGACGAGCGCAACGAGCCGGCGGACTACCTGGTGGGGCTCATCTGCTTTATGTTTGAGCTCGTCCATCCGGCAAGCCGTGCACTGGCGCGCGAGCAAGGCGATATCCACCGCCTGCTCGACGCGCCCTTTGGCATTGCACGGCCTTTTAGCGACCCCACCACGCAAGCGACCTGGGAGCGCCTAAAGAACGAGATGCGCACCTGGTTGGCGCGCGCCTAGCGCTCAAGCTGAGCTAGGAGCTCCTCAACGACCTCGACGGCGTCACCGACAACCTTGTACTGCGCAGCGCCGAAAATGGGGGCATCCGAGTCCTCGTTGATGGCGACAATGCACTCCGCCCCACCGATGCCGGCGAGATGCTGGATAGCACCCGAGACACCGATGCTCACGAGGAGCTTGGGCGAGACCGATACACCCGTCTGGCCAATTTGGTGGCGATACTCCAACCAGCCTGCCTCCACAATGGGACGCGTGCAACCAAGCTCGGCACCCAAGGCATCGGCGAGCTTTCGCATCAGGGGCAGATTCTTCTTGGAGCCGATGCCGCGGCCCACCACGACCAGACGCTCGGCGTCGGCAATCGATGCCTGCTGTCCCCACTCCTCGGCGGGAATCGAGATCTCGACACGGGCCTTAACGTCTTCCGCAAGCATCACCTGGGTGATCGTGCTGGAGCGGCTATAGTCAAACTCGGGCGCCTTAAAGATACCGGGGCGCACCGTTGCCATCTGCGGACGGTGGTTGGGGCAAATGATGGTGGCCATCAAGTTGCCACCAAACGCCGGGCGCGTCTGCTGCAGCAAGCCCGTCTCCGTATCCATCGAAAGCACGGTGCAGTCAGCCGTGAGGCCCGTCTGCAGGCGCACGGCAACGCCAGGCGCCAGCTCGCGGCCAAACGCGGTCGCGCCGTACAGAATTGCCTCGGGCTTGCGCTCGGCCACCAAATCGCAGATCAGCCGGGCGTAGACCTCCGCATCGTTCTGGCGCAGGCGCTCGTCGCGACACACTAGGACCTCGTCCGCGCCGGCACAAACCAGGTGTTCGAGGTCCCCGAGCGAGCCTTCGGGGCTCATGCCGACCAGTGCCACCAGACGGCAGCCGCGGGCATCGGCAAGCTCGCGCCCCTTGCCCATGAGCTCGTAGGCCACAGGAGCCACGGCGTCGTGCTCGTCAGTCTGCACGAAGACCCAAATGTCTCGATATGCGTCAAGGTCTACCGCACCGGCGGCCTCGTCGCGCTCGATCGAGATGGCGTTGACGGGGCAGGCGTCGACGCACCCGCCGCACAGGATACAGCCGTCGGTTACGCGGGCACAGCGATTGGGGCGCTCGCCCTCCACCACAATGCCGCCCGAGGCGCAGGCGCGAACGCAGCGACCACAGCCGATGCAGGCTTCGCTATCGATAATCAGCCCGCTCATCTATGCCATCCCCTCGATAATCTTGGCAAGTTTTACCGCCTGCTCGGACGCCGTTCCCTCAACGGCCTCGCACGTTTGGTCACGGTCGGGCACAAACGAGCGCACGACCTGCGTCGGTGATCCGGCAAGGCCGCAACGCGAAGGATCGGCGTTTACGTCGGCAGCGCTGGCCACGTGCACGTCTGCATCCTCGGCCGCGCGAATACCGGCAATACTCGGCATGCGCAGCTGGCCAATCTCCTTGGCAGTCGTCATCGCACACGGCATCTCCAGGTGCACCGTCTCCTCGCCGGCATCGCAGCCGTGAACGAGCGCCAGCGAGCCACACGTCGTAAATCCCGCGCTCTGCACACAGCTCACGTCGGTCACGCAGGGGATCCCAAAGGCGCCGGCCAGCTCGGGGCCGATCTGGGCCGTATCGCCGTCCACTGCCATCTTGCCGCAGATGAGCAGGTCAAAGTCCTCATCGAGTGCCTCGATGCCGCATTTGAGGGCATAGGTGGTGGCTAGGGTATCGGCACCCGCAAAGGCTCGGTCGGTCAGCAGCAGCGCGTCGTCGGCACCGCGGGCGATGCAGTCGCGCAGCAGCGATTCGGTCGCGGGGATGCCCATCGACACCACCGTCACACGCACGTCCATGCCAAAGCCGATAAAGTCGTCCTTCAGCGCTAGCGCACATTCGAGGGCACTTGCATCGAAGGGATTAATGACCGCCTGCTTGCCATCACGCACGATAGTATTGGTCTTGGGGTCCATCTTGACCTCGGTGCTTCCGGGCACCGCCTTGACGCACACCACCATATGGAAATCACTCATCTTCACGCGCCCCCTTTCTGGACGAGTTCATCCAAGAGCTTCTCCGTAAACAGGTTGCCGCGACCCAGCTGGCCGGCAGGATCGAGCTGAAGTTTGAGACGCGCCGACTCGACCATGGCCTCGTGGCCGTACATCGTCTCCAAGAAGCCCGCCTTGATCTTGCCGACGCCGTGCTCGGCAGAAACGGCACCGCCCATGGCCGTGACCTCGGAAGCCCACTGGGCAAAGAGCTCTCCACCACGACGGTAGTCTTGCGCATCGCGCGGCAGGATGTTCACATGCAGATGGTTGTTCCCGATGTGTCCCCAGGCAGCAGACTCAAGCCCGCTTTCGGCCAGCGTGCGGCGATAGAGGGCCACGACATCGGCAAGGCGTGCATTGGGCACCGACATATCCGATCCCAGCTTGGTAATGGTGGGGTCGATGCGGCGACGCTCGTCAATGAGCATGTTGACGCTCTCGGGCACCGCGTGGCGGAAGAACCGCTGGCACTCGCGATCGACCTCGGTGCGCGCGACCCATGTCGCATCGTCGCGGCCGCCCGCAAGCTCCAGCACCCATCCCAGGTGGTACAGCTCCTCGGTCGCCTGTGCCTCGTCATCGCAGTCGAGCTCCACGTAGACACAGACCTTTGCTTCGTCGTCGAGCGCCGGCAGCGAGGCAAACGCGGTCGACTGCTCGCGCTGGCGGCGAAGGATATCCAAGGCGCCGGCATCGAAATACTCAATAGCGGCGGCATGGGACAGCACGGGGCGCACGGAATCGGTAAAGGACACCGCCTTGTCTTCGCTATCGAAAAAGCAACTCACACCCCATACGACCGAAGGTGCCGCCTGCAGGGCGATCTCGAGCTCGGTAATGACGCCGAGCGTGCCGCACGCACCGATAAAAAGATCGATGGCGTCCATATCGTCCGCAACAAAATACCCCGAGGCATTTTTGGTCTTGGGCATGGTGTAGTCAGGAAGATCAAGCTCGAATGTATGACCCTCTGCCGTCACGAGCGACAGGTGGCGGCCCTGGGCAAAAGCCTCGCCGCGCTGAAGCTCAAGCAAATCGCCATCAGCCAGCGCGACGTGGAGTCCCGTGACATGCGGGCGCATGGGACCGTAAGCGTAGCTGCGGGCGCCGGAGGCGTTGCATGCCGCCATGCCGCCCAGACAGGCAGATGCCTCGGTGGGATCGGTGGGAAAGAACTGCTCGGGGGCCTCTTGGAACTCCTCGTAGGCCTCAAGCGATGCCTGGTCCCAACCAGCGGTCGGCAGCACCCTCTTGCTCAGCTGCTTACGCAGCTCCGAGAGCACAACGCCCGGCTCCACGCGCAGCAGAAATTGGCCTTGTTCATCGCGGCGAAGGCCCAAGTAGCGATTCATACGGGAAGTATTGAGGATATGCCCACCGTGGGGCACGGCACCGGCGGCAAGGCCGGTTCGGGCGCCCTGAACCGTTACCGGGACACGCTCGGCATGGAGCGTTTCCAAAATGGCACGGACCTCGTCTTCCGTTGTCGGAAACGAGATGCTCGACGCTTCGCCCGATGCGCGAGATTCATCGCGGCCATACTCTTCGAACTCGTCGGTGAAGGGTTTAATGGTTGCAGACACGCGAACTCCCCCTTTAGCTAACTACAGTGTTTGCAGGGAGATGTTACCGCATCGTTTCGTCGACGTGTTCGAGACCGTCTCCATAATTGGCGTTTTTTACGTTCGTGCAATTCGGCGAACGGCAAGGCTTCCTCGGCAGACGATGTTTTTGACACATACCGCCCCGCCGTCGCCGACCGCTCGATTGTCGCTCGAAAAAAGTTGAAGTATTTTTTGCCACCTTTTACCTGCGGAGATGTCAATCCGTCAAGCATTTGGTCAGAAATTGGTCAAGTAGCGGCTGATACGGTCGGCGTCGACAGGCAAAACCGATAGAAGTTTTGGCCCCAGAAGCAGGGAGGTTCCCATGGCATATTACTGGCCCCAGTACGGCGTCGCCATCGAGGTCGACGACGATCCCTATCTCCTACCTTTCGACGAAGAGGCGTTCCCCGATACGGCGGTCTACCACGTCACCACCGATGTTATCTGCGACCCCGAGTCGTTCTCGGCGCTCGCCCACCACATCGCGCGTATCCACGACATCGAGCTCCCTCACGACTTTGACGAGCTCATCTACTCGCGCCGCCTGATGCTTCACATGCTCTTTGGAGCGGACCCGTCCACGTTCGCACGTGTCTACACCACCAAGGACGCCGCATGAGTGCGAAGAAGCCGCCCCGCCTTGCAGGACTGGGTCGTCGCAAGAAGTTCATCGTTGCCTGCTTGGCCATCGTCTGCGCCCTTGTCGCCGTAGGACTATACGCTTGGCAGTCCCAGCCCGTACCCGAGGCGGGCGCTTCAGTTACGACGGCCGAGGGCAAAACGCGTCGGGAAATCCAAGATGAGCTCGATGCCATCGTCCGCGACAACATGATGACGATTTCGGTCGCTCCGGTCGCTCAGCTACAGGAGGACGGCAAGCTACGCGTCAACGTGCAAAACGTCCAAGACAATAAATTTCCCCAGCGATTCCGCGTCATCCAAAACGACGAGACCATGTACGAATCCGGTGTGGTCGAGACCGGCAAGACAATCGAGACGTGCCCCGCCGGCGACATCAAAGAAGGCGAGGCGTACATCGAGATTCAGGCACTCGATGCCAAGACCCTCGACAGCCACGGCAATCCGACACGTGTCAAGGTACGGGTTGAGCAAACCGAGAACTAGCTTTTTCGGCCGACGCGGCACCGCACGCAATTCACCAGCATTCGTCCAATCATCGCGGGGACGGCCCGCGGCGAATAGAAAGGAACGACCATGGACATCACCAGGAACATGAACGGAGCCAGAGCGCTCGTCGTGGGCGCAGGGCTCGCGCTCGCGCTCGCAATGGGCGCCGCCCCGACGCCAGCTATGGCAGCCGGGCGCGCTGGAACAACGAAAGTAATGGTCAGGACCGAGATCGACAACGTTGAGTTCAAAGTTCCGACGGTTATTCCCTTCGTCGCCAAGGCCGACGGCACGCTTCAGGGCCCCTCAGAAGACGCGACCACCATCGACAATCATTCGGCCTACGGCATCCATGTCACCAACATGAAGATCGACGCCATGAACACCTGGACCATTGCCGCCGACGCCAAGGCCGGAACCGCGCAGAACTCCATCGACTTTAAGGTCGGCCCCGACGGCGCACTCCAGAACGCAAGCGCCGCAATGCAGGGGACGGGCCTCGATCTTTCCAAGAATGCAGCCTTCGACATGGGCTACCAGGGCATTGCCGGCGGCACGGACAAAATTAAGCTCAAGACAAGCGGAAACGTCGCCCGCGTCACGCGCGACATCTTCCACGTAACCGGCGAAGGCGATCAGGTTGCAACGATCGCCTGGACGGTCGAGCCCGGTGCGCACACGGCATAAGGCCGTCGCCCTGGCCGCCGCCGTCAGTATCCTAGCGTTTGGGCCAGCTATGGCCTTTGCCCAGCAAGAACAGGCGCAGGCCGCCACGCAAGTGACGGTCGACCTCTCGGAGCTCGACCGCGGCAACCGCGAGGAACCGTTGGCACAGACAGACGACAGACGATGGCTCTTGGCAGCAGGCGCCACGGCAGCAGGCGCGGGAGCCGCCGGCCTCGGTCTGCACATCAAACGCAGCCAGAAACGAAACACGGACAGGCCGCACTAAATTAGCTAAGGAGACCCCATGGCATCGAAGAACCTTTTGCCCGTCGTCGCACTCTGCGGCGCGCTCGCAACCGGAACGCCTGTCGCCGCTTGGGCGACTCCCGTCATGGTGGACTCCTTACCAGCAGCCCTAAGCTCCGCACCAAATCCATCGAGCGCCATTGCGTGCAAGCGTTTTTCGATCGCACAGGCCGCAATCTCAACCTCGGGATGCCTTCGTCGTAATACGGACGGTTCGATAGTCGTGGATATCAATCGTTCGAACAAGGCAAACGGCTCCCAGGCGGGGTGCGCTGTCTGCACATGGCGCTCGGTTGTGCTCGATGCAGATGGCGATCCATGCAATTTAGAGCTGCGCATCGACATCGCTTCGGTCGATGACTCGGCGAACGGAGCGAAGGTCGCCTTCGACGGTGCGTTTTTCGAGAAAGGAGGCGGTATATGTCTGGGCTGCGCCGCCGCGAATGCAGACGACACGCAGCCCACCCTCTCATTCACAGCATCGTTGCGGCTGACCAAAGCCGACACCAATGCCATCGCGGCGGGAGAAGCATCCCTGCTGTTCTACGCCGTCAGCACCAAAGACACAGACGCTCATTTCGAGAAGTCAGCCGGATCACTCAGCCTTACACGAGGGACAGAGGCAGGCCCTATTGAAATCGATGCCCACGCGCAAAGCAGGCAACGCATTCTTGCCGACCCGGCGCTTCTCGAAATGGAGTGGAACGGATCCGGAGCCATCGGAATTCTCCCCTCCGCGCTTGACGCCAAGACGCTCCCCTCAAACGACGAACCCATCAACGCAACCATACAAGAAGGGAGCACGGACAAAGAAGCAGGTGCGGGCGACACGCCGTCGCCGACAAACAGCGTCCCAGCTTCTTTCGAAGCACCGAATGAGCCCGCTACCGGTCCAAACGATCCCGAGCTCGCGGACAGTCTGGGGCTTGCTGATCCTCAGGAGATCGATGAAGGTAACTGTTGCGTGCTTGCCGCCCTCGACCACACAGAGGTCATCGATGCTGCAAACATCGAAGTTGCCGCCGCCAATCAGCCCGTCCGCAAGTCGGCCATCATCGCATTTCCCGAATCCATCGAAGTCGTCTTTTTGCCATCAGGCGAGGTCGTGGCCCCAACACTGCTCACCTTGTTGGGCGCCAAGAATACTCGAAACGAAATTAAAAAGGTCACGGTTGTCGACCCTGCAACCACCGCTAAACTGCGTCTATACGCCGTTGCCCCAGACGGAGGCAAGACCTTGGAATTCGATGGCAACACACTTCTAGCCTGGCGACGTCTGGACATTATGCAAGACGTCTCGTATCAGATCGAACTCGAAGGGTTTGATCGTGCCCGCGATGCCAATATCATCGCCGCGGCTATTGAATCCCCACAGCGGCTTATGACACTGCGCTTTGACTACTATCCCTATGTCCCGACAACCCCCTGAGGCTTAAATGCTGCGCATCATTCCTAATACCACTTATATAACGTATTAGATGGGTCGCGATGTGTCTCGCATTTCGTTCTGCTACGATTGCCACGTTGGCATCAATACAGGAGGGCTCATGCCGGGCTTGGGAACAATCATCAACGTTGCGCTTTTAGTTGCGGGCGGTCTTTTGGGATTAGCGGGCGGCCGCTTCATTACACCGCGCATCCAAGACACGCTCATGAAAGCATCGGGGCTGTGCGTCCTGTTTATCGGCCTGGGCGGCACCATGCAAAAGATGCTCATCATCGATGGAAAGGCGCTAGCGACCACCGGTACCACCATGCTCATCGTCTCATTTGCGCTCGGTTCGCTCATCGGCGAGGCCATCAACTTGGAGGCCGCCATCGAGAACCTTGGCGAATGGCTCAAGCGCAAGACTGGCAGTGAAGGCGATAACGAGTTCACCAACGCTTTTGTCTCGACTTCACTCACCGTGTGCATCGGCGCCATGGCCATTGTGGGATCGATCCAGGACGGCCTGCTCGGCGACTGGTCAACGCTTGCCCTCAAGGGCGCACTGGACTGCATCATCGTCTGCACCATGACGGCCTCGCTTGGCCGCGGCTGTATCTTCTCCGCCCTGCCCGTCGCCGTGTTCCAGGGGACGATCACGTTGTTTGCCGGCGCGCTCTCCCCCATCATGACCACAGCAGCCCTCAACAGCCTTTCGCTCGTAGGCTCCATGCTCATCTTCTGTGTCGGCGTCAACCTCATCCGTCCTCAGACCTTCCGCACGGCCAATATGCTTCCCTCCATCGTCATCGCCGTCATATACGCCCTCCTGTTCTAAATCGATCAACGCAGCGGTATCTCGAACATCTGTTTGATGCTGTGCTATGATATGAGGTCACCGTAGCTGCGTTCGAGAGGAGGAGCGGTGGCCGACCAGGACATCAAGATGCTCATCGAGCGCATTATGGCCGAGGCCCGGACCCATCAGTCCGCCCGCTTCTCAAACGAAATCTACGCAGACGAGCCGATTCTCAAAACCGGCCGACAGATGCAGAATTTCCTCCCCGACCAGTACCGTAAAATGCGCGAGATATCGCGCTGGCAGGATGACCCCAAGGGCGGTGCGGGCCGCTGGCTTTCGGAAGCCGAGCTTTTTTACCGCCAGGGCCTGCTGATGGCCGACTTTGAGGACGACTGTCCCTACAACGGCACCTTTAAGTCGTACTTTCCCACCTACAACGCCATGAGCGACCGGCAACTGCGCGGCTACTTTACCTGGCGTACCCAAGTGCGCCGCGGAACCGTCGAGGAAACGTCTACGTCCTTTGCCTTTCTGTATCTCTATGAGCTGATCTGCGGCATTGGCGTAGATAATCCACTCGATGGTTTTAACAAGATCAAGGCTTTTTGGGATGTCTATCGCGCCTTCGAGCCCGGCATCGACCGGTTTGCGCGCGTGTGGCTGCAAGATTACGCCGTGTTCCACGGGCTCGACCCCAAGCTGCTTCGCGACTCTAAAACCGTCATGTTCGACAACGCCCTTATCGAACTGCGGCGCGCGGCACGAGACCTTGTACCGGCACCGGCACCGTCCGGCCAGACCCCTAAGCGTCGCAAAACCTCCGAGCCCACGCTCCCCCTTCCGCCCGATGAGGTGCGCGAGGAGCGACTCATGACCGCCATCAACGCCCTCTCCACGTACAACCTAAGTAGCTCGCGGCTCGACCGCAGCCACCACCGCGATCTGCGCCACGTGGCGTGCGCCGTGTATGTCCGCATGGCGCGCTACTATGACACGCACCGAAAGACCGGCATCGTGGCGAGTTTATTTGGGGAGGAGACGGCAATGCCCTACACCATGTTTGCCTCGGCCGTATTCTTTGCGCCCGAGCGCCACGAGGACTGCGAATACCGTCTGGACCCCATCCATATCTACCGTTGCCAAAACGGTTTTTGGGAATGCATGCGGATTCACGGCAGCAGACAAAAGAGCAGCAAACTTGGCGAGATGATGCGCGCCTGCGACCAACGCCTGCGCCTGGCCCTGGACCCTGCCCATCCCCTGAAGGAAGAAAAGGTCCCCAAATATCTGGCCAAGATTATCGATGACGAGATTGTGGCATGGCTTTCGTGGGACGCCGCACACCAGCCCGTCAAGATCGATATCGATTTGAGCCAGCTGGGGCACATTCGGAGCGCTGCCGCACAAACGCGCGAAGCGCTTTTGATCGACGAGGAACGCGAGGACGGCGCGTCCGCAGAAGCCGAGGCAGCGGACTCAGGGCAACCGGAAGCCGAGCCCGTAGCCGACGCGACGGTCGAGGCGGTCGCGGCGGCTGCAGGGCAGGACGAGTCCGACGAGCCGACCATATCCACCGAACAGTTTGGTGTCGTGGCACCGCTTCTCGCGCCGACGCCCGCGTTCGCAGCTGCTGCGCCCGCTGACGCCACGAACGAGCTCGCGCCCGCCGCAGACGCCTATCTCCGCGCGCTGCTCGAGCACAACGCAGTACAGGCGGAATCGGCGGTAGTGCAATCGAAGCAGAGCGAGGACATGCTCGTCGATACCATCAACGAGGCGCTCTTTGACCTGGTAGGCGACACCGTAATTGAATTTAGCGCGGCAGGGCCGCAGATTATCGAGGACTACGAAGCAGACGTGAGAGGATACCTAGACCATGAGTGATACCGCATCCGCAGCACCTCGCGTGCCCAAGCGCGTCGCTGCCGTCATTCTCAACTCGCTCAAGGGCGGCGTGGTCCCGCGCATCGGCCTTCCTTACATCACCGTAGGGCGCGAGGTCGAGATCCGCGCCCTGCTCACCGATCTGAGTCTCATCGCCGACGGTGGCGCGAGCTTCCGCTTTCTGGTCGGTCGTTACGGCGCCGGCAAGAGCTTTTTGCTCCAGACCATCCGCACGCACGCCATGGGCGAGGGATTCGTCGTCGCTGATGCCGACCTGTCGCCCGAGCGCCGCCTGCAGGGCGGTCAGGGACAGGGCCTTGCCACCTACCGCGAGCTCATCCGCAATATATCGACCAAGACGCGCCCCGAGGGCGGTGCGCTCAACCTTATTCTGGATCGCTGGGTCGCCTCGTGTGCCGACGTCGACGAGTCGGTCATCAATGCCCAACTGGCCCCGCTCGAGGAGATGGTCCACGGTTTCGACTTCACCCGCATGCTCCGCCGCTATCGCATGGCCGCATCCGGGGGCGACGAAGAGGCCATGAGCCGCGTGACCAAATGGATTCGCGGCGAATACCGCACCAAGAGCGAGGCACGCGCCGAGCTGGGCTCCTCGACCATCATCAGCGATGACGACTGGTACGACTACGTTAAGCTCATTGCGCGCTTTTTGGTCTGCAGCGGCTACAAGGGCATGTTGGTGCTCATCGACGAACTCGTGAATCTGTATAAGATTCCCAACGCCATCACGCGCCAATACAACTACGAGAAGATCCTGACCATGTACAACGACACGCTCCAGGGCAAGGCGCAGTACCTGGGCATGATCATGGGCGGCACGCCAACCTCCATCGAAGACCGCCGCCGCGGCGTGTTCTCCTACGAGGCTCTTCGCAGCCGACTCGCTCAGGGTCGCTTTGCGCGCGAGGACCTTAAGGACATGCTCGCGCCCATCATCCGCCTGCAGCCGCTCACCTACGAGGAGCTACTGGTGCTCATCGAAAAACTCATGCAAATTCACGCCGGCTACTTTGGCTGGACGCCCACGCTTACCGAGAACGACTTGGTGGACTTCCTCAAGATCGAGTTCGGTCGTGTGGGAGCCGACACGCACCTAACACCGCGTGAGGTTATTCGCGACTTTATCGAGCTGCTCGATATCCTGTGCCAGAACCCCGACGCCAACGTAGCCGAGCTGCTGCAAAGCGTCGGCGGCGACGCGCTGGCGCCGGCAGCAGCAACAGGCGACACCGGCACCGCAAGCGGCGACCGCAACTTCGCCGAGTTCACCATCTAACCTACCAAAAAGGGACAGGTTTATTTTGGCAGGTTTTATCTGGGCAAACGTTGAAGCAGTAATGCAGCAAGCCGTTGCCAGCCGCGTTGAGAGATTCGTTGTTGAAAGGAGGCCCCGTGAACGCCTTTGACCGCTATGCCCCGTTTATCCAAGACTTCATCTACTCCCACGATTGGGAGAGCTTGCGCTCTATCCAGGTTGCGGCGGCAGATGCCATCTTCAACACGCAGGACAATGTGCTCCTGACGGCATCAACGGCTTCCGGCAAAACCGAGGCGGCCTTCTTTCCCATCCTGACCGAGTTTTGGGAGAACCCGCCCGCAAGCGTGGGCGCCCTCTACATTGGCCCCCTCAAGGCGCTCATCAACGACCAATTCGTCCGCCTCAACGACCTATGCGAAGAAGCCGATATCCCCGTCTGGCACTGGCATGGCGATGTCTCGCAATCACACAAGGCCAAACTCATCAAAAAACCGAGCGGCATCCTACAGATTACGCCCGAGTCGCTCGAGGCGCTCCTGATCCATAAACACATGGCGATCCCGCGCATGTTTTGCGACCTGCGCTACGTCGTCATCGACGAGGTCCACTCGCTCATGCGCGGCGACCGTGGCGGGCAGACGCTCTGCCTTATCGAGCGACTCTCGCGCATGGCCGGCGTACAGCCTCGCCGCATTGGCCTTTCGGCTACCATCGGCGACCCCGAGCGCACGGGCGCCTTTCTCTCGCAGGGAACGGGGCGCGACTGCGTTATCCCCCGCTTTGAGGAACCGCGCCGCGTGTGGCGCATCTCCATGGAGCACTTCTACAACTCGGGCCCCCAGGCTCAGCAACGAGGATTCGTAGGCACAGGTCCACAAGAAGCCGAGGTGCTTGCTTGCGAGCGTATTGAGACGGCGGCGCCCGCGGCGCTGCCCGCATCCGGACAAGACATGTGCCACAGCGGACAGCTTGCACAGGAAGAACGCCGTCAACGTCGCGAGCAGGCGCGGGGCAAGGCCGCTCCCAAAGACCGTCGCACTTCCTCGGCCCCCGAGGGCGAAGTCGACATCCCACGAGCGACCGAGCAGGCGCTTCTCAACCCCACCGACATCGCGCCCGAAAACGCCGATCCCGGCATGGGCTATATCTTCGAACACACCCGCGGGCGCAAGTGCCTGGTCTTTGCCAACTCGCGCGAGGAGGCAGAGGCCGTGTGCTCCATGCTGCGCAGCTACTGCGAGAGCCGGCACGAGCCCGACCGTTTTCTCATCCACCACGGCAATCTTTCGGCATCGCTGCGCGAGACGGCAGAAGAGCTCATGCGCGACGAGGAACAGGCACAAACGACCGTCACCACCTCTACGCTGGAGCTCGGTATCGATATCGGCCGCCTGGAGCGTGCCTTCCAGATCGATGCGCCATTTACCGTCAGCTCCTTTTTGCAGCGAATGGGACGCACAGGCCGCCGCGATCTTCCGCCCGAGATGTGGTTTGTCATGCGCGAGGAGGAGCCCGAGCCGCGCACGATGATGCCCGAGACCATTCCGTGGAAGCTCCTGCAGGGCATCGCGCTCGTACAACTCTATCGCGAGGAAAAGTGGGTCGAGCCACCCGAGCTCGATCGACTCCCCTACAGCCTGCTCTATCACCAGACCATGTCGACGCTTGCCAGCACCGGAGAGCTCACGCCGGCAGAGCTTGCCCAGCGCGTGCTCACACTCAGCTATTTCCATCGCATCTCGGCCGATGACTATCGCGTACTGCTGCGTCACCTCATTAAGATCGACCATATCCAAGTCACCGAGAGCGGCGGGCTCATCGTGGGTCTCGCGGGCGAGCGCATCATTAGCAACTTTAAGTTCTACGCCGTATTCCAGGAAAACGAGGAGTTCACCGTTCGCAGCGAGTCGGCCGAGTTGGGCACGATCGTCAATCCGCCACCGCCTGGTGAGCGCATCGCCATCGCCGGACACTGCTGGATTGTCGAGGAAGTGGACTGGAAGCGCCACACCGTCTTTGCCACGCAGGTCAAGGGCCGGGTGCCGGCCTACTTTGGCGACTGCCCCGGCGACATCAATACACACGTACTCGAGCGCATGCGCAAGGCGCTCAACGAGCACGCGACATATCCGTACCTCATGGGTAACGCACGGGCCCGCTTAGCGCAGGCTCGTCATACGGCCGATATTTCGGGTGCGGGAACCAAGCCGCTCATCAACCTAGGCGGCGATACCTGGGTGCTCTTCCCCTGGTTGGGAAGCTACGCCTTTTTGGCGCTCGAGCGCATGCTCAAGATTAAATGTGCCGCTGAGCTGGGCCTTCGCGGACTCGACCCGTCGCGCCCGTACTTTATGCAGTTTAAGATGAAGGCCGACGAGGAGACGTTCTTTGAGGTACTCGCAGCCGAGGCCGAGAAGGACTTCGATCCCATCGAGCTCGTCTATCCCGGCGAGGTGCCTTATTTTGACCGCTACGACGAGTTTGTTCCCGAAGAGCTCGTGCGCAAGGGCTTTGCCGAAGGCGTGCTCGACATAGAGGGCATGAAGCAGCGTGTCCGCAGCTGGCGCGACCACGCCTAAGACCAGTCTTTTCGGCACGGGGCTTGTTGAGCCACTTTGGGCATGACCAAGAAGTAGCTAAAAGAGCCCCACCACAAACAGACTGGTCGCAGGGAGACGTGCTAGTCGTGGAGGGCAGTGCCAAGGAAGTCGGTGTCGAAGGGCACGGCTTCGGCAAAGGCGTAGTCGCCGTCGCTGGCGATGAGCAGGTAGTTTTCCTCGCCGCCGAACTCTGCATCGCCACATGGGACCACCCAGGCGCGGGCGAATACCTCGAGTGCCGTGGCAGCGCAGTCGCGAAGGAGCGTCACATCGCTCCCCCTGTTCGCACTCACGATATTGGCCACGTAGATACCCCCGGGGTTCAGGCTGCCTCGCACCAAATGCAACGCCTCAACCGTCGCCAGCTCACGTACGGGCTCGGCACCGCCAAAGCAATCGCTCACGACCGCGTCGTAGCGACGATGGCCCACGCTCGTCACGCCCAGATACGAGCGAGCCTCAGCGGTAATCACTCGCAGGCGATCGCCCACCGTGCGCTCCAGCTCGCCCAGGTAGAACCAACGGCGCGCCAGGCGCGTAATCTCGGCATCGTACTCAATGACGTCCATGCGCAAGCTCTCGTGCGACATCAGCGCAAACTTGGGATAGGCAAACCCGCCGCCGCCCAGCATAAGCATGCGGTCGATACCGTGACCATAAGCGTCACGCATTGCATCCTCGGCCTCAAACGCATCGTCAAACGCACGATAGTATGCAAAGACGGGCTCTGCCCAACGCTCGCCAACGTAACTCGCGCTTTGGTAGACGCCGCCTTGCACCAATACGCGGACTTCGTCGCCGCCCTCATCGTGCACGCGTTTCACACGCGCCAACCCATTGCGGGTTCGCGCAACCTGCAGACAGGCAGCGCGAACAACAACGGCGGCCGCACCAAGCGCCGCAGCTCCCAGGGCAACGCCGGCAACGACGCCGGCAGAAACACTCGGCTTGTTCATCTAGAGCTCCTTTTGCAGATAAAGGCCATGGTCATAAAATCCAAGATGGCGATAGTACTCGCGTGTGCCAATCGCGCTAATCACGTTAATGCGCGCATAACCCGCATCTCGGGCAATCTCACACGCACGCTCTACGAGCAAACGCCCCAACCCGTGATGCTGCGCCGCCTGCCCCTGATCGCCCACGCGTGCCGCCATGCCATACACGTGCACCTCACGAATCATCGCCTCGTCCGGCATCGTCGGCAACTCGTCCGCATGCGCGGCAACAAACGAATGGTCGGGCAGCGACAACCGCAAAAAGCCCGCGATTTTGCCCTGCGGTGTCACCCACTGCAAAAAGCGCTCGTGCGTCACCGGCGTCTCGTACGCCACCTCCTCGTCAAGGGTCAGCTCATCCAAGTCGGCGCCCGCCGTGCTGATCTCGCGATAGCGAATCTCGCGCACCGTTGCGTCTTCCCCACGAGCCGCCAAGCGGTTTTCGACAAGCTGACGCAGGTTGGGCTTCTTGTTGCCCACCATGATGTCATCAGAGCTAAAGTCGCGGATCATGCGACTGATACGGCAGAACGCCGGCGTCACCACGATGTCGTCGGCCAACACATCGAGCAGCTCTTCCTCGGTATAGGGGCGCCACTCGCCGCGCTCGTAACAGCCCACCAGACGCGAGCCCTCGATGAGCGCACACGGGTAAACCTTGACCTCATCGGGCATAAAGGCCCCCTCGGTCATAAAGCGCTCGTAGTCGCGCTTGTCCCCCTCGGGCGTGGCGCCCAGCAAGTTGAGCATAAAATGCGCATGAATCTTAAAGCCAAACAGGCGCGCAAGCGAAAACGCCCGCTCAATCTGCGCCACCGAAATGCGACGTTCGTTGATATCGAGCAAATGTTGGTCGAGACTCTGAATACCCATCTGGATCTTGGTGCAGCCTAGGCGGCGGATGAGCGTGAGGGCCTGCGGCGTTACGGCATCGGGGCGCGTCTCGATAACGAGTCCCACCACGCGCTGCTTCGCCGTCTCGTTGATTCGCTGCTGCCGCTCGAGCTCTTCCATCGTTGCCGTCTGCCACTCGGCGACCTCGCCCCACGGCGTACCGGGGCCGTACAGACGACGCACTGCGCGGTTATAGCCGCCCACGGCAGCATCCACACGCTCCTGCTCGCCGGCAACGCCGGCAGCAAGCTCAGCCTCGTCTGTCGCAATGCCGGCAGCCCGATAGCGCTCGCGGCGCCCTGTTACCACCGGCGGCAGGGCATCGGCGGGAGCGTCATCGAGCAGGCGCCCCGCCTCGGCACGACTGATGCCCGGACGCGCCAACATGGGGTTTGCCGCAACGCCGGCGACGGCATCGTCATTGAGCGCACGGAAAAGCTCCGACATAAACCATGCCTGATACCCTTGCGGATAGTCACTCCAGGTGCCACCGAGCACGATAAGCTCTATCTTGTCGGTCGCATGACCCATCTGCGAAAGCGCCGTCAAACGGGCACTCACCTGCAGATACGGATCAAAGCAATTTTGCTCCGCACGGGCACACGCCGGCTCAGCGTGCAGATAGCTCTTGGGCATGCGCAGGTCGTTGGGGCAAAACAGGCAATCGCCCGAGCACGGCCACGGCTTGGTGATGACGGTGATGGTCGCCACGCCCGAAGCCGTACGGCGTGGCTTCATGCGCAACACCTGCAGCAGTTGACCCTCCAACTCGGCATCGACATTCCACGCAGCCCACCGAGCCGGCTCCTCACGTTTAACCCGCTGGCAGAACGGCAGCAGACGGCGCTTGGCCAAATCGCGTTTGTCGGCACCCTCACGGCGCGCCTCGGCATGTATCAGTTTGACGAGCGCTTTGTCGTCCACGGTTTCGCCGCGACGCAGAGCCTCGAGTATGTTCAAGATAATCTGTTCCATGCCCCCATTGTAAAGGCAAAGGCGCCGGAGCCCGTCACGGCTCCGGCGCCTCCATCAAAGAGCGTGCCTATATGTACCGATCTCCGAAAACCGCATGTCACTCCGGATCAAACGACATGTCGCCCGAACCGACCTTAAAACGATACGTGGCTGACTTATCACCGTTGTCGAATTCAAGATTCAATATGGTCTCGCCATCGTAGCCAAGCGGAAGGAAATCGCTCTCGAAGTCACCGCTGCCCACGGTGAGGCTCGCCTTAAAGCCCGTAGAGTTCGGAACCGTTATCTCCACATTGCCCTAGCCCACGCTTACGTCCATCGACTTCGCGGGGGCCTGGTAGAGCTCGAACGTCACATCGCCCGAACCGACCTCGGCATTCAGGGTGTCGGTAACAGTGCCCGCGAACTCGATGTCTCCCGAGTCCAACGTCAAATCGAAGTCGTGGCACGCAATGTCCGTAATCGTCAGATCCCCCGACCCCACATTCGCCGAAATGTCCATCATGTTATCGGCAAGCTCGCGTGGCAGCTCGATGGTGACCGTACGGTCAAGCGCACGCTCGTCATCGCAGTCGAACTGGTTAATCTTGAGCGTAGAGCCCCTAATCTCGGCCAGATTTTGGGTTGCCGCATCGTAAGCAGTTACTCCTTTTGCAACGCGACCACTCTCGATGACACGCACCGGTCCATCGGAAACGTACTTGATATCGACCGTACCCGACGTCACATCCAGGTCAAGGGACTGGAATGAGTCGGCATCGAAGGTTTCACTCGAAAGCTTTTGAGACTGAGCGGAGTAAATACCGTCATCCAAAACATCGTCCTCGTCAAACGCATCGTCCTTACCAGACAAGCCGGATACAACATCGTTGAGATTCCACGGTCCATCAAAATGAATCAAAGTCCGCGAAGTGCCAACGACAAGCCCGATGATGAGCACAAACGCTCCGATGCCAATGCCCAAGCGCCTCTTAGACTCATGCGAGAGCTTCATCATTCATCACCTTCTTTGGCACTCGACTCAGCGGTGGTCGCGGCAGCCGTGTCAGCGTCAACCGCTGTGGAAACGTCCTCCCCCTTAGTCCTAGCGACCGCCGGCGCCGGACCAACCCGGATATCCCCACGCGCCCAATCGCCATCGAGCGCACGTGCCACCCAGTGATAGATGGGAATCGTAAAGAAGATCAGTGCGGCAAAGGGGGCGCCACCAAACAGGAACATCAGCAAAATGAACAACAGCCAGCACACGGCCCAATACGGGAACGACTGGAACGGGCCCTTCACCGGAGTCTAGCCAACTGCGCCGTCACTCGTCACCTGCGCCGTAGCGGCATTGGCGGCCTGCGCACTCCAGCTTGCCGCTTGCGCCGCCTTGGCCGCAGCATCACTCGCCTGCGCAGCTGCCTCCGTGGCGCGCGCCGCCGCCTCATGGGTGCGGGCACGTTCCGCCGCCTCGGCCTCGCGCTGACGGGCGCGGTCCTCGTTCTCAAACTCGATATCGTCCTCAATTTCATCGCTCGGATTGAGCAGCTCGTCCAGGCTCACGCCATAGAGTTTGGCGAGCGAGATCAGGTTCTCGGTATCGGGCGAGCTCTCCGCGCGCTCCCATTTACTGACCGCCTGGCGCGACAGCCCCAACTTTCGTGCCAGCCCTTCTTGGCTAAAGCCCTTGCTACGACGAAGGTCGGCGAGCCGCTGCGCAGTTTCTACATTCATGGTTCCTCCTATGTTTTTGCCAGCCGTGCCGCCGGACCGTTTTTTTCTTAAGGCGCCTTGCACAGTTAAAAATCTATCCGCCACCGCCAAAAGCATGCCACCTATTCTAGTGAGATTTTTGACAACCGGCGGTTGCGGGTGCATATGAGCTGCGGAAATGTGTCCAAACAAAGCAATGACCCGTAGCTTGGTTGTCCCCGTTGCGGCGTTAACGGTAGTATGGTCGTACTGTTTATTCCGCACCGCCAACGGAGGGAGTTCCGCGCCGTGAACCGCGATTTCGCCTCATCGCTCATCCAGCTCAACAACACGTTCTATCGCGAGCACTCCGCCTCCTTTTCCGATACGCGCCAAGCCCCGTGGCCCGGCTGGGTGCGCACCATGGACATCGCGCTCGGACAGCTCGACGTCGCCACCATCGAGCATCCCGTCCGCGTCTTCGATCTTGCCTGCGGCAACATGCGATTCGAGAACTTTGCCGCCGGCGGCGCACTTGCCGCCAAGGGCGTCGATGGCGCAAACCCCTCGGCAGACGCCAGCTGCCCCTTCGAGTTCTATGGCGTCGACTCATGCCAGGACCTGGCCATCGATGCACGCGGCCACGCCCTGCGCATTCCCAACCTGCACTTCCAGGAACTCGACGTGCTCGATGCCCTCATGAAACTCAATCCCGCCGAGACGCCCGACGTGCTTTTCGACGCCCCGCTCGCCGACATCTCGGTCTGCTTTGGCTTTATGCACCACGTGCCGTCGTGCGAGTACCGCGTACGCGTGCTCGACGCCCTGGTGCGCCAGACGCGCCCGGGCGGCATCATCGCCATCAGCTTTTGGGAGTTTATGAACGACGAGCGCATGGCGCGCAAGGCCGTTCGAGCCGAAGCCCGCGCCGAGCTCACCCCGCCGTTTGAGGGTTACGATTCCGCACAGTTTGAAGCCGGCGACCACCTCATCGGCTGGCAAAACGACCGCCACGCCTACCGCTATTGCCATCACTTTGACGATCAGCAGATCACCGACCTGGTGCGCGGCGTGCGCACGTTCTACAAGAGTGGCGAGGTTCCCGTACGCGAGCTTGAGCGCTTCCATGCCGACGGTCGCAGCGGCGAGCTCAATCGCTATGTGATCCTCAAGCGCCTGTAGGCATCGACGACTCGCCGCCGAGCCGCGCCGCATCTTTTGGGTAAGCTATGCCCATCCGTTTTCCAACCCACCGACGGAACGCGCAGCCACGCGTTCCATACGTATGACCAAGGAGCCTCATGGGAGCCGTCCACGTTCGCACGCCTAAGAACTTTGTGCTCGAGGAGCGCCTGGAGCGCTACGCCGATGCGATTGAGACGAACCCCGAGGCCTATGCCGGAGATTGGCGCAAGGCCTGTGCGCCCGCAGGCAGCGAGCCCTTCGAACACCTTCACCTGGATCTTGGCTGCGGCAAGGGAACGTACCTTGTAGAGCGTGCGGCCCACGAGCCAAACACGCTCTTTATCGGCATGGACCAGGAGCCCATCTGCATCGCCTATGCCGCGCAGAAAATCTGCGAGCAAGAGCTATCCAACGCACTCGTCCTGCCCCGAGGTGCCGCATCGCTGCCGCAGCTGTTTGCCGCAGGCGAGCTCGATGCCATCACCATCAACTTTCCCACGCCGCAGCCCAAGGCCAAGTACGCCAAAAAACGACTCGTCCATGTCGACCATCTAATGCTCTATCGCCCGCTCTTTTCAGCCGGCGCCACTGTCACACTGCGAACCGACAGTAAGCCGTTGCGCGACTACGCCCTGGGGCAGTTTGCCGCGGCCGGCTACGACACGCTTTGGGTAAGCGACGACGTCCGCCGCGACCACTCCGAGCATCCAGAGACCGAATACGAGCGCCGCACGCGCGAGATGGGTGCCGCCGTCTATGGCATCTGCGCCACACCCGACGCGCTGCCCAGCGATGAACAACTCACGGCGGGTCGCATGCAGGAGCAAAGCCTTGCCTGCTACCTGCCCGATAACCTCGATGAGCTCACCTATGTACCTCTGGGCATGGAAGAGGCCGTCGAGAACTTTAGAAACCGCGCCCGCAAAGGCAAGAAGCACCTGCCTCAGGAACGCTAGTACCGCGCGCCCATTTCCTGCATTTTCTTGCCTGCGAACGCATCAATGCGACGCTACGCCATAATAGTTGGCGGACAAACGGCGAGAGAAAGCAACCACATGGCACAGACCACGACAGATATCACCGCCAGCACCGTTTCCGGCGCCGGCGCCGCCAGCTCATTCTCGGGCGGCACGGGAACCGAAGCCGAGTTCGGCTCGCTCGGCGCGCTCTCCCCCACCTGGTGGGAGCCCGAGGACGGCAGCGAGCCCGAACCATGGCTCACGCCCGATCAGGCCTTCGAACGCTTCTTTGAATGGACGAGCGACCGCGGCATTGAGCTGTGGGATCACCAAGAAGAGGCCCTCATGGACCTGGCGGCCGGAGATCACGTCATTTTAGGCACACCGACCGGATCGGGTAAATCGCTCGTCGCGCTGGGCATGCTCTTTATGGGCATGGCGCAGGGCAAGCGCTGCTACTACACGGCCCCTATCAAGGCTCTGGTCAGCGAGAAGTTTTTCGACCTTGTGCAGGTGCTCGGCCGCGATAACGTCGGTATGATCACCGGCGACACGCATATCAACACCAAGGCGCCCGTCATCTGCTGCACGGCCGAAATCCTTGCCAACGACGCACTACGCGAGGGCGAGGACGCCGACGTGGGCTGCGTGGCCATGGACGAGTTCCACTACTTTGCCGACCCCGACCGCGGCTGGGCCTGGCAGGTGCCGCTGCTCACTCTGCCCCATACGCAGTTTATGCTCATGAGCGCCACGCTCGGCGATGTCACTGCCATCGCCGCCTCACTCGAGGAGCACACCGGCGCCACATGCGACCTGGTTGTCGACGCCCCTCGTCCTGTTCCGCTGAGTTACGACTATGTGACGACCTCCCTCGAGGGCACGGTCGAGCTCGCCATGCGCCGCGGCGAAGCCCCGCTCTATATCGTGCACTTTAGCCAGGATGCCGCCCTTGCGACGGCACAATCACTCGCCAATTTTGGCATCGCCAGCAAGGAGCAGCGCGAGGCCATTAAGGAAGCCGCCAAGGGCACGAGCTTCTCCACGGCCTTCGGCAAGATTCTCAAGCGCTTGCTCGGATGCGGCGTCGGCGTGCACCATGCTGGCATGTTGCCGCGCTATCGCCTGCTGGTCGAGCGCCTGGCGCAGCAGGGTCTGCTACCCGTCATTTGCGGTACCGATACGCTCGGCGTCGGCATCAACGTACCCATCCACACCGTGGTGCTCACCGCGCTCACCAAGTTCGATGGCTACAAGATGCGTCGTCTGCGCGCCCGCGAGTTCCATCAGATTGCCGGTCGCGCCGGCCGCTCGGGCTTCGATACCGAGGGCATGGTGATTGCCGAGGCACCCGAGCACGAGATCGAGAACGCCAAGCTCATGGCCAAGGCGGGCGACGACCCCAAGAAGCTCCGCAAGATTAAAAAGAAGAAGGCCCCCGAGGGCTTTGTCACCTGGAACAAGCAGACCTTTGAGCGCCTGATCGAGACGCAGCCCGAAACGCTCAAGCCGCGCCTGCGCATCACACACTCCATGGTGATTAGCGTGGTCGAGCAGGGCGGCGATGCCCGCGCCCGCGTACACGATCTCATCGAGACGAGCCTGCAGACTTCCGAGGAAAAGGCTAAGCTCGAAGTTCGCGCCGACGAAATCTTCGCCACGCTCATCGACTCCGGCGTCGTCGTGCGCACCGAGGTGCCGCCCGCGCCCGACGCCCCGACTGACGCCGCGCCGGACATCGACTATGCACTGACGGTCGATCTGCCCGAGGACTTTGCGCTCGATCAGCCGCTCTCGCCGTTCTTGCTTGCCGCATTGGAGCTGCTCGACCCCGAGAGCGAGACCTATACCATGGACCTCATCTCGATGGTCGAGGCAACGCTCGAGGATCCCAAGCAGGTGCTGCGCGCACAGGAGCGCGCCGCACGCGACCGCGCTATGGCCGAGATGAAGGCCGACGGCATCGAATATGAGGAGCGCTTGGAGCGCATTCAAGACGTCACGTACGAAAAGCCGCTCGAGGATTTGCTCGACGCCGCCTTTGACAAGTACTGCCAGGAAGTACCCTGGGCAAACGACTACCAGCTCTCGCCCAAGAGCGTCCTGCGCGACATGCTGGAAAGCGCGAGCGATTTTAAGGGCTACATTCAAAAGCTCGGCATCGCCCGCTCCGAGGGCATTTTGCTGCGCTACCTGACAGAAGCCTATCGTTCACTCGACCGCACCGTGCCCATCGAGAAGCGCGACGAGCGCCTGCGCGACATTATCTCGTGGCTGGGCTTTGTGGTGCGCTCGGTCGACTCGAGTCTGGTGGACGAGTGGGAGAACGCCGGCAACCCCGCTGCACTCGACGCCGCACCGCCGCAGGGCATCGACGAGGTCGTGGCGGACCGCCGCGGCTGCACCCTGCTGGTGCGCAACGCACTCTTCCGCCGCGTGGCCCTTGCAGCCCGCGGACACGTGCGCGATCTGGGCGAGCTCGACGAGGACTGGGGCATGAGCGAGGTCCGCTGGCAAAAGGCGCTTGACGCCTATCACGAGCAACACGAGGAAATCCTCACCGACGGAGACGCCCGCAGTGCCGCAATGTTTTCCATCGATGAGTCCGACGAGAAAACCGATCACGTATGGCACGTGCACCAGATTTTTGCCGACGAGGATGGCGACCACGACTTTGGCATCATGGGCGATGTCGATCTGGACGCCACACAAGACGGCGGCGAGGCCATTTTCAAAAACTACCGCGTCGGCTTTATCGAGGACCTGCTCGAGGACTAGCCGAAAATACAGGAACGAAACGAAGCGGGGCCGTTGGCAACATCGCCAGCGGCCCCGCTTTTGCACTATCCGCTATGACCTACTCGGCATCCGCGACCTCATACGAATCCGCCTCGGCGGGCTCATCGCTTGTCTCTGTCGCAGCCCCGCGCGCTTCGTCAAATGCCGCCTTCATGGTCTTGTTGCCCCACGTGAGCTTGCGAATGGTAAGATCGTCGGCTTTCTTGTTGGCTAGGCGCAGATTGTTCTCGGAGGACAGCAACGCCTCCTTGGTTTTCTGCAGATGGCTAATCGTCTTGTCGATCTCATCGATTGCCGTTTGGAACTTGCGGCTCGCGATCTCGTAGTTGCGGCCGAAATCGTTCTTGAACTTCTCCATCTTGGCTTCGAAGTTCGTGACATCGATATTCTGCTGCTTGTACTCCGCCAGCTCCTGCTTATAGCGAAGCGAACCCATGGCAGCATTGCGCAGCAGCGTAATGATGGGAATGAAGAACTGCGGGCGGATCACATACATCTTCTCGTAGCGATAGCTCACGTCCACGATTCCCGCGTTGTAAAGCTCGCTCTCGGGCTCGAGCAGCGTGCAGAGCACCGCATACTCGCAGCCTTTCTGGCGACGATCGTGATCGAGCTTCTTAAAGAAATCCTCGTTCTTGTGTTTGGTCGCGGTTTCGTCGTTCTCGTTTTTCATCTCGAACATAATCGAAATGACCTCGTTGCCGCTCGCATCGCACTCGCGGAAGATAAAGTCGCCCTTGGTGCCCTCGGACGCATCGTTATCTTTCTCGAAGTACGCGTTAGGAAACGCCGTCATACGCAGACGGTTAAACTCGGTCTCGCAGTGCTGTTCGAGCGACTCGCCCACCATCTTGGTGGACAGGCGGACCTTCATGTCCTTAAGGCGCTCGATCTCTTCATCCTTGTAGCGAATCAGGTCATCGCTCGCGCGCTTGGCCTGCGCAAGCTCGAGCTCATGTGCTGCCTTGGCCTGCTCTTCGCGCGAATCGCGCACCGCCAGCTCGCTCGTCAGTTTGGCACGCGCCTCATCGCGCTCTCGCTCCGCCGCGGCAACCGCCTCCGACAGGTTCATTTTTGCCATCAGCTCCTGCTCGCGCAGCTGGGCGCGCAGGCCCTCGGCCTCCTGCTCAGACTGAGCCTTTGCGGCGGAAAACTTCTCCTGCACCTTCGCGCGGTAGTCTGTGAGTATGCGTTCGGCCTCGCTACGAGCGGCATCGAGTTCACGCTGCGACTCTGCCGCGGCAGCGGCAAGCGCCATCTCCTGGGCCTTGTCCGCCGCGGCAAGCCTGGCCTGCAGCTCGGCAATCTGAGCATCACGTGCAGCTAAATCGTTTTGAGCAGCATTGCGCGCCGCCGACTCGACGAGCTTGGCTTCGTCATCTTTGCGCTCCAGCTGCGCACGCAAATTGTCGATTTCTCGCTGAAGCTCAGCGTTTTCCTTTTGAGCGCCGGCACGTGCCTCAACCGCCGCGCGCTGGCTTGCGCTCTCACGCTCTGCGGCGGCGCCCTCGAGCTTGGCACGCAGCTCGGCAAGCTCCGCATCGCGCTTGGCGAGCTCTTGCGCCAGCTGCTGGGCTGCGGCGTTCTTCTGCTCGACAAGCTGAGCGTTGCGCTGAGACTCTGCCTTTTGCAAAGCAGCCGTCGAACGAGAGCGCTCAAGCTCCAACGCCTGCTCCCCCTCACGCTGGACGGCCTTTACACGCTCATCAAGATCGCGCGAGAACTCGGCATCGCGCACCTGCTTGACGATATCCGCATAACCGGACGCATCGACCTTAAAAACTTCGCCGCAATGCGGGCACTTGATCTCGTTCATGGCAGCTCCTCGATGGACGCAAATTTCAACCGCCTACACTCTACCGCGCCGCACGGACAAAAAAGGCGCCGCCGCCATAATGGCAACGGCGCCAGAACCACCACAAATGAACTGCATCCCATTTCTTGGACTTTGAAATTAAGGTTCGAGAAAAGGGAGGCA
>CATXJW010000023.1 GCA_958370325.1 uncultured Collinsella sp.
CCCCCCCGACTGAGACTGGCAAGCTAGTGTTTGTCGGATGAGTCAAATTATCGGCAAGCGACATTCCCGCATTAAAAATCGCCCGTTGTAATGTAGCTTTTCCAAGCACACTCACGCAAAAGCCCCGTTGGCAAAACGAGTTACCAACGGGGCTTTTGCTGGAAAGCTGTACTTCAAAAAAAGGGGGGGTCAAAAGGAAACCGAAAGGTTTAACTTCGTCCCCAATCGATCAGTTAGAACTCGAGCTGCTCCAGGCGGTCGAAGACCGTGTCGATGCGGGTGAGGAAGTCCCACGGATCAAAAATCTCGTCGAGTTTCTCCTGGCTGACGGTGCAGCGCGGGTCGGCCTCGAGACGCTCCTTAAAGGTGGGGCCGGAGACACAATCCTGCACCTCGTGCCAAGTTGCCATGGCGTTCTCCTGCACAATGGCGTACGCGTCCTCGCGGGTGATGCCCGTGTCGACGAGGGCCAGCAGCACCTTGGAGGAGAAGATGAGGCCGCGAGTCTTATTGAGGTTGGCCATCATGCGGGCAGGGTACAGCTGCAGGCCGTCGATAACGCGGATGAGGCACTGGAACATGTGGTCGAGGGCGATGAAGCTGTCGGCCTGGGCGACACGCTCGGCAGAGGAGTGCGAAATGTCACGCTCGTGCCACAGGGCGACGTTATCGAAGGCAACCTGGGCGTTGGACTTCACGACGCGCGACAGACCGCAGACCTTCTCCATGGTGATCGGGTTGCGCTTGTGCGGCATGGCGGAGCTGCCCTTTTGACCCTTGCGGAACGGCTCCTCGGCCTCGAGGGTATCAGTCTTCTGCAGATTGCGAACCTCGGTAGCGATGCGCTCACAGGTGGCCGCGGTGGTGGCAAGAACGCCGGCGAGATAGGCGTGATGGTCGCGGCTGATAACTTGCGTGGACAGCGGGTCGTGAACCAGGCCCAGGTGCTCGCAGACATACTCCTCGACAAACGGCTCGATGGAGCTGTACGTGCCGACAGCACCCGAGATGGCACCGAAGGCAACATTCTTGCGGGCGTCCTCAAGGCGATCCAGATCGCGCTTGAGTTCCCAGGCCCAAGAGCCGAACTTCATGCCGAAGGTCATCGGCTCGGCGTGGATGCCATGAGTGCGGCCGGCACAGAGCGTGTTGCGCTCCTCAAAGGCGCGACGCTTGCAAATCTCGCCGAGCTTCTTGACGTCCTCGATGATCAGGTCGCAGGCCTGGGTGAGCTGGTAGCACAGAGCCGTGTCGCCCAGATCGGAGCTGGTCATGCCATAGTGAACCCAGCGGCTGGGCTTGGGGTCGCCCTCGGGAACATCGGCGTCGATGTACTCCTTCATGTTGGTCAGGAAGGCGATGACGTCGTGGCGCGTGACCTCCTCGATCTCGTCGACCTTTGCCTTCTCAAAGTTAGCATGGTCGCGGATCCACTGGGCTTCGTCTTTAGAAATGCCGATCTTACCGAGCTCCGCCTGGGCCTCACAGGCCAGGACCTCGATCTCCTGCCAAATGGCGTACTTGTTCTCGAGGGAGAAGATGTGTCCCATCTCCGGGCGGGTATAGCGATCGATCATAGCGGCTCCTTTTTGGTTATTGGCACGTTGGTCGTAACCCAACCATTGTACCGTGCGCAGGTGCAAGTATGGGCAGCAGGCATTAACCTAACATTTTGGAATTGGAGCAAGCAACGGGACGTCTGCGCATTTGCTTCGCAAATCCGCACCGGCTGCGGTCGGCAGACCCGGTCCGCAAACATGCACGGGCAAAGCGGGTTGGACCCGGCGTTCCCGAGGTCTCCCGCGCTCGATGGAGCGGGCAACGGGACGTCCGCGTATTTGCTTCGCAAATCCGCACCGGCTGCGGTCGCCTATCGGCGACCCTGCCTGCTCGCTACAAACGCTTCGCGTTTATTTAACGCTCGCACCCTGTCGGGTTCGAGTCCCGGCGCTTTATTGAAAAAAGCACGGCACCGTGATGGTGCCGTGCTTGTGCTTCTAGCTGGAGCGGGCAACGGGACTCGAACCCGCGAGTGTCAGCTTGGGAAGCTGATGCCTTACCACTTGGCGATGCCCGCTTGTGTGTTGGCTAGTATAACGCGGTTGTCTTGTTCGATACAAGGGTGGCGATGCTTGTTTTAGCTGTGGAGATTCGTTTGAAAATCGCATCAATTGTGGAGACGAGGACCTTTGGCCTCCTGTTCTCCTTATCTTCTACCTGCGCTTTTGCCTGATTGTTGTATTTGAGCTCAATTTGTCAGGAATTGGGCAAGCTTTTGGTCAGGCTCCGGTACTTACCCGCATGAACCTCGGGGGTAGCCTCATCCTACGCGTCGCAACCTCCCCATGCGGCGCACGAGGGATAAGGAGCAGCCATGTCCAACGCACCCACGCACTCTGTCCACAGCGCAATCGCAACAGGTCCGCTGCTCCTGCTCCTCTTCCTGCTGTTCGGCTGCCTGGCACCGGGAGCCGCATTTGCCGTCGATGGCTACGACCAGCTCGGCTTCCGTACTATTAGCGATGATTGTGGGCCCTTCTTCATCGGCAAATATGAAGCTCAAGACGCCTCGATTGCCTACTGCATGAACCAGGAACGCCCCGGGCCCACCAAGCCGGGCGGTCCATGGCTCAACTTTGATCAAGGCTGGGTGTGGCTCGACGACGAGTTCGCGGCAATCGTTTGTCACGGGTATCCTACCGCCACGTCGTTTGGCGGTTACCATCTTTCACCCGATCGCGCCCGCGCCGCCACCCAGCTTGCCGTATGGATGCTCAACGGCACTACCCATGTCGACGGCACCTACTCCTACACGACCGCTCAGGGCAAAACCAAGAGTGGGCACTTTACCGCCGACAATGAAGTCGTGGCGGCTGCGCGGTGGCTCCACGACAGCGCAAAATCAGGAAGCATCAAAGCCGCTCCGCACCGCGCGCGGCGCTATCTAGGAACCGTATCGGGCGGCAGCAAACGTCAAGACATGCTCTATGTACTACCGGCGGTCTCTGTTTCCTTCCAAAAGCAGTCTGCAAACGCTGCCATTACCAGCGGAAACAATACTTATCAGTTTGACGGGGCAACATTCGATGTTTTTGAGAGCGCCAGCGGCGCGCGTGTCGGCACCGTTCAGATGGACAGCAACGGTCGAGCGCAGGCAACACTCCTACCCAACACGGCATACTACCTAGTTGAGACAACAGCGCCAGCTGGTTATATCCCCCGGCACGATCGCATTGCCTTTACCACGACGGATAACGGCGGATACGTCACCATTGATGAACAACCCGGCACCATTACCTTGCGCATTGTAAAGCTCGACGCCGCAACGAATGCAGGCCCCCAAGTTGGGGCTTCGCTCGCAGGAGCAGAATTCGTGTGCGTATCGCAATCAACCCCTGGATGGACACAAACTCTCAGAACCGATGAAAGCGGTCGAGCTACCCTCACCGATGTCCCCCTGGGAACCTTTACCATCTATGAATCGAAGGCGCCCGAGGGCTATTTGCCCTCCGGTGACAGTTGGTCTTACACCGTTGGAGCCGACCAACTCGACGATTTGGGCGTGGTCGAGATCGAATCTCGCGTTTCCGATATCCCCATTGCGTTTGACCTTGAGATTTCCAAATTCAAGGACTACGGCAATAGCGATCAATCCGGCCTGGAGCAGCCGGCAGGAGATGTTGTCTTTGAGGTTGTCAGTAACAGCTCTCAGCAGGTTGTTGGCACACTGACTACAAACATCTATGGCTTTGCCTCCACCAAAGACCAGCCCGAAGCATGGTTCGGCACAGGCAAGCGACCAGCCGGTGTCCACGGAGCCGTCCCATACGACCGCGCCGGCTACACGGTTCGTGAGGTTCCGGAAACCGTCCCCGAGGGTTTTAAACGTGCGGGGGAATGGACCGTCGAGGCCAATCAGATTTCCGACGGCGCCGAGCTTCAATATATCGTGGACAACCACGCTCTGTCGACGCATCTCCAGATTGTAAAACGCGATGCCCAGACAGGCGCTTCTGTTCCCCTAGCCGGATTCACCTTCCAACTCCTCGATAGCAATCACAAACCTGTCTCACAAACATGCTGGTATCCAGCACATAACGTAATGGACACCTTTACGACTGACGCGACCGGCACCGTCACACTGCCCGAATCGCTCGTGCCGGGCACCTATTATGTACGCGAAACCTCGGCCAAAGAGCCCTATCTTGTCGGCGGAGAGATCGAGGCAAACATACCCGCCGATATAAACCTAACGCCCGTTGCAATCGTCTCGTATTATGACCACGCCGCGACCGGAAACATCAGGATCGTTAAAAGCGATGCCGTAGACGGCAGCAGCCTCGCGGGCGCCATCTTTGAGATCCGTGCCTCAGGTGATATCGTGCGCCCCGACGGTAGCATTGCCGCGCTCGACGGTGAGACTGTCGCTACCGTCACGACGGATGAAACTGGAGAAGCACGCGCGGACGACCTCCCGCTGGGATCTGGCACCGCACGCTACGAGGTTGTCGAGACTCAAGCGCCGACCGGCTTCTTACTCGACCGGACGCACCATATCGTCGACCTTACCTATGCCGACCAGAAAACACCCGTTGTGGAAGCACGACTTAACGTATCCGACGATTACACCAAGGTTGATATCTCCAAGGTCGATGCAAGCGGAGAGCAGGAAGTAAAAGGCGCACAACTCACCTTATATGGTCCCGATAAAACCGAAATAGACTCCTGGACCTCATCCGACAAGCCGCACCGCATCGAACATCTTGCACCCGGCACCTACTCGTTGCGCGAAACGATGTCTCCGCGGACCTATGACCTTGCCGAGGAGATAACGTTTGAAATAAAGGACACGGGAGAAGTCCAATCCGTCTCGATGAAGGATGCGCCCATCGAGATCAAAGGACAGGTCGACAAGCGTCAGGAGCTTGTCCAACCTATCGAAAAGGGCCTGTTGGCCAACGGCGATGGTAAAAATCGCGCCGCGACGCAAACCAATAGTGATGGGCTTTTCTCCTATACCATCGATGCTCGAAACGATTCCGCTACTTGGGTTGATGAGTTTACGATTACCGATGATCTTGAGTGCGCCAAAGACGGCACGGCGAGATTCGTCTCAATCGAAACCCCCGTCGCCATCGGCGACCTCAACGGTCTGTGCAACGTGTGGTATCGCACGACGCCGTTGGACTCGACAGACGTCGATGAGCCGGCAAACGCGACGCTTGACGATGGGCACGAAAATCCTTGGCTTGAGTCCGACGAAGTAAAAGAGAGTCTGGGTGAGGATTGCCGCCTCGTCGATTACGACGGCTGGCACCTCTGGAAGGCGGATGTCTCGACCACGGAATCCACCACACTCGAGGCGAAAGAACTCGACCTTGCATCCAATACCGTCGTGACGGGCATTCGCATTGAATACGGTGCGGTAGCCGCCGACTTTACGACTCGAAGCGATACGGATTCTTGGACCCGCGATGATCTCAAAGATGAGCACGACGACCTTGACGATGCCAAAGCAATCCTTGGCACAGACGCTCGGGGCGCAGTCGTGCACATGCAGGCAACGTCGGCTTATACACCCCAAACTGCACTCACCAACAGCGCACGCGTCGATCTTTGCCGCAACGGCGGCGGCGATAAACTTGAGTCACATGACGAGGACCGTGTCATTCAACGCTGTACCCTACCGCAGGACCTACCGGCAACAGGATCAGCTCCCATCGCCGCTTGCATCACCGCGCTCCTGACCTCGGGTGCCGCAGCCCTATGGTTCGCTCGCCTTAGGTCAATCCCAAAGAAGCGCTAGCGCGATGAAAAAGCGGGCGAGCCAGTCCCCCGGCTCGCCCGCTTTCAATCATTTAAATCGCCGTATCTACTCTGCAGACGAAGATCCACCATCAACGATTGCTTGCTCGGACTCAGGAATCCCATCGGCACCCGTGCTCTGTTCTTGCTCCACCTCTTCGCTGATTGCGGAGGCGGGGGTCGAGCCCTTCGCGCCCACGATGTAGGCAGCTCCAAACCCTAACGCAATGGCAATCAAGGTCAAAATCACGTAGACAGGCCAATGGCGCTTAATATACGAAAACACGTTGACTCCTTAGAGCTCCGTCTACGAACGGCGAATAACCTCGGTCACGACCTCGGAGACCGTGGCAATGTTCGTCGGGTTGACATTGTGGGGCAGGTCGTCCTCGGTACGAGCGCAAGCTAGACGCGTGCCGTCCACGCCGGCGATGGTGAGGGCTCGGCGGCTCGCCTCGAGGGCGGCGTAGGAATCGGTCTTGGCATAGGGCATCTCGAGCGCGCCACAATCGACATGGAACGACTTGCACACCTTGCTGACCAGGTTCATGATGCGGCGATCGCCCTTGAGCAGCTGCTGTTCGCCCTCAACCGTCACCACCGAAAGCCTACCGGCGCCGACGGATTCAAGATTGATGAAGAAGACGCCGCGGAGCTTATCGCGATGCGAAGCCAAGAAGGCCTTCATACCGGCGCCATCACAATCCGAGGCGCCCGTTGCCACAAACCAGATATCGTGACCGAGCAGCTCATCGTCGCCCATAGAGGCGACAGCCGAGAGCATATCTTCGGAAGAAGCGCCGTCGGAAGACGTAGCGCCGCCCTTCCAGCCATCGTTATCGTCCTCGAAATTATCCCACGAACCGATGCCGCGACCGGACTTCTTGGCATCGTAATCGTCTTCGACGCCCAGCCAATCACTCATGCTGTCCTGTTCGTTTTTCTTTTTACGACCGAACAGGCCGCCCAGGCCGCGCTTGCGAGACTTGGGTGCCGCCGGGGCGGGAGCCGAAATGGTCTCGATCGGCTGAGCGCTCGACGCAACGGGCCTGGGAGGCGCAACGGGTGCCGATGTTGGTTCGGGACCCTGAGCGGTAGCAAAGGGGTCGTTGACCTGTGCGGAGGGGTCGGGAAGGTCGAACAGCGACGTGCGAGACGCAACGTTTGCCTGCTTCATCGACGGCAGCGACGGATCGGGGACCGAAGCCAGCGGAGACGAGGAAGGCGCAGGCGACGGAGCCGACGCCGGATCGGGAACATTCATCTGCGGACGCGGTGATGCCTGGGAGGAAATCTGGGCCATAAGGGAATCGACCGTTTCGTCCTGGGTGGGAGCGACATCGGCAACCGTGGCACCGGAACCACTCGGGGTCGGCATGGTGAAAATCTGCGTGGAGTAAGGCCTCGACTCATCTGTCTCGGGAGCCTCGGAAACCGCAGGCACTTCCTCCTGCTCGACCTCGGTCGAATCATCTTGCTCGGCTGCCGCGTATTGCTCTTCGTCAGAGTTGGCCTCGACGGGCTCGTCCTCGGCGGCATCTTGGATTTCGACAGCATCAATAGGCTCGTCATCGTCTGCCGCGTCGCCCTGCTCATCGGAAACAGGAAGGGGCTCGGCAATCGCGGTGCCTTGCTTTTCAAACGTTATCGTGGAATCGAACTGCGCGGCATCAAACGACATGGTGCTATCGACGTGCTGTTGAGCCTCGAAAGACGTCGTCGCCTCAACAACATCCGCGGACGCCGGTTGCTGGGACTCAAAGGACGTTGTAGCTTCGGCAGCGTCGACGGGCACGGACTGCATAGCCTCGTTCTGTTCGAACTCTTGCGCCGCGCGCTCGCGTGCCGCCTCGGCTACTTGCTGCTGAGCGATAGCCTCCTGCTCGGCAGCCTCGCGTGCGGCAGCGCGCTTCTCCTCGAAATCGTCGACAAATTTCTTGCCCTTTGCAAGCGCACCCTTAAAGAAGTTGGAAGCACTGGCGCCAATCGAAGAGAACGCGGATGCAATATCGGCATGGGGCGTTGCCGCGGGAATCTCGGCCGAGAAATCAGTATCGCTCTCGTAAGACACGCGCCTCGGCTGTTCAACGTAATCGTCGTCAGGCTCGTCCGTAACGTCTTGCGCCGGCGCGGCGGGAGCCAAAATGTCCAGTCCTGCCGCGGGATCGATCGCGGACACCGCCTCGGGCTCGGCAACGGCAGCGGTAACCGCGGCAGACTCATCATCCACGGCGACAACGGGCGCAGGTGCAGTCACGACGGGGGCAGGCTCGGTCTCAAACGTCGGCTCCTCGCCTTCCTCGTAATCGAGCGTGCAGGACTCGGGGAGCATTCCGAGCGCACGGATGGCATCCGAACCAAAGCGGATGTTGCCGGCGGCGTTGCGATAGAGCTTGGGCTCGGGCTCGGCCGCGACAGGCTCCTCCGCCGGCTCGGCAGCGGAAACCTCGTCATTGAACTCTTCGGCCTGGACAGCCTGATTCTGATCCTCGGGCACGATGGCGCCAATTAGCGTCTCGTCGGCAGACGCACCCTCAAAGCCCTCGATCTGCTCGTCGAAAGCCTCGCCCTGTTCGGGCTCGGTCTGAGCGTCGGGAGCAATCGGCTGACCGAACTCGTCCTCGGCGTAGATAGGCTCTTCATACTCGATGGTGTTGCCGTAGTCGTTTTGCTGTTGGGCCGCGGCATACTCCGCTGCTGCGCGCGCCATCTCCTCGGCACGACGCTTCTGCTCCCCAAAATAGGTATCGAACGGAACATCGTCGGGAAACTCGTTTTCGCCCTGGAAGGGAGCAACGTTGTCCATAACGCCGAGCACAGCGGCGACAGAAGACTTGTTGCACACCGCGCCGGACGTATAGGGAAGAATGTAGCGGTTGGAAATGATGTTTGCCGCGTTGGCGAGCGCAACGAGGGAAGCGAGGATCGCGACAATCCACAGCAGAACCTTGAGCGCGCCGGGGAGCGGCAGGATACGCAAGATGGCAACGGCAGCAGGGGCAACCGTGGCAACGGGCAACAGCTTGGCGATGAGCGCACGATACGAAGCATAGGGCTCGCGGGCGAGCAGCTCAGCACGGGGAGAGTCGTAGTGTGCGACAACGACCACCGGGCGGTTGCGCGGAGACGCGAGCGGGCCCGAGGCCTTGTGGTAGGCGATGACATTTTGGCTCACGCCCGTCTTGCCCAGGCGCGAAACCACGGGGTGGCCCGTGCGTTCGAGCACGTAAAGAACGGCGCCGGCAATGGCCAGCAAGGTGCCGACCAAGCCGATGCCGCCGCCGATACCCATCAGTAGGGCGCCGGCAAACGCAAGAATACCGGTAACGGCAAATGCCAACCTACTGGGCGCCGGGGCATTGAACTCCTGAACCTCGGGATCAAAGCCGTGGTTGCGGAAGATCTGAGCGATATCCTCGGCAGCCAAGCGCTCTTCTTCGCTGCATGCCGGCGTAATGCCGGTGTTCTGCAGCAGGTGGTTAATATAGTTCTGGGTGTTCGCCATGTGCGCTCCACATCCATAATCCGACAAATAGGCCCAATGCATGCACATTAGAACCGTATATAGTCGAAAGTATACCCCGAGCGAGCGCAAACGACCGAATTCGGGCCATCTTAACGCCCCGAGCGGACAAGGATATAGCCTAATCTCCATATCGGACTAAAATCATGGCGGCAAACCACCTTCTCATGCGAGGACTCTATGACGGCAAGCGACGCGACCGCGAAAATTAAAAAGGGGAATTCGGAGCCCAATTTCGATAAAACGGCTCAACGCATCCTCAATCTTTTCTTTGTGCTCAACAGCTCCCCCGAACCGCTGACGACCGAGCAGATCGTCTTGGATTCTGACCTGGGATATGGCTCGGGCAATATCGACTCGGATAAGCGCAAGTTTCGGCGCGATCGTGACAAACTGCTCGAGCGTGGCATCTTAATCAAGGAGGTTCGCCCCGCCGGTGCGCAGGAGACCGAGGAAAGCTCGTGGACAATCGACCGCGAGCACACGTTTGCAGCAGGTGGCCTCATCACCGCAGACGACGCCGACATCCTACTCAACGCCATCGACCAGACGCTAGCGGCCGGCTCTTCCACCTTTGCCGCGCCGCTTGCCGATATTCGCTCCAAAATTGCCTACCTCACCGGCATGTCGGCGGTGGACGAAGCACCGATCCGCCGCTCTCCCACCGTCGATGCGGTATGGAGCGCCTTTGCCGAGCGATGCGCGCTGCGATTTTTATATCAGAACGGACGCGGTGAGCAAAAAGAGCGTACCGTCTGCGTCTACGGCATGTTCGAGCGCGAGGGCGTGGCGTACTTCTGCGGCCTCGACAATGTCACCGACGACATCAGGACATTCCGCTGCGACCGTATCGTTCGCGCTTGGCGTCCTTCGAAGGCCTACGCCATCCCTGCGGACTTCAATCTCAACGACTACCTGTTCTTTGAATTCGATTTCGCCGACCGACCGCCCGTTGCAGCCACGTTCTCGTTCGCCCCTCAGACGCAGATCGATATGATCAACGGCCTCACGCGCGGGCGAGGTGAGCTCGCACACACCGATGCGGGATGGATCTGGACCGTTGACGTGCGCGACCTTGAAGCCGCCGCTTCATTTTGCATGGCCCACGCCATGGACGGCATGAGGCCCATGGCCCCCAAATCGCTCAAACAGGCGTGGAACCACCTCATCGAAAGGACGGTGCACGAGCATGCCCGTGCGTAAACTCACCAGCGAGCAGAGGCTCTCGCGCGCCATCGACATCATGGAGGCCCTCTACGCCGCCGGCGAGAACGGCATGACTCGAAACGAGATTTGCAGTCGCTTTGACATCACGGGGGCGTCGCTCGACGAGATTCTCGAGATCGTCTCGACGCTCGCGGACCGAGAATCGGGTGCGCGTATCATCTGCGAATGCCACGGCGAGCGTGTGGTCCTCACCGGTGACGCCGGACGTGTGCTACCGTTGCGCTTGAGTGCCGCCGAGGGCGCCGTGCTCAACCACGAACTTGAATCGTTGGGGATCGAGCCGCAGACGGCAGCTCGGATTCGATCTGCCCTTCTACCCGAAGAGCTCGGCTATAACCAGCGCGTCTTTGACACCGTCAACCACGGGTCGCACTGGCAGCAGCTGAGCTGCGCCATTCAGGACGGCGTTCGCTGCCTCATCTCGTATCGTTCGATGGACGATGCACGGCCACGCGAGCGTCTGGTCGACCCCTTGCGCATTACGGCAAACGGCGACCAAACATACCTGATTGCCTGGGACATCGCAGTCGATGAGCAGCGCACCTATCGCATGGATAAAATCGAGGGACTCACCTTGACGGAAGACTCCGTCGTGCCTCACGCACCGGACGTTGCATCCCTCCACGATTCCCTTGCCCGGACGCAGCGTAGCGCAAAGCTCTTGATGCCATTCGATATGGCGGAGCATCTGGACTGGGCCGGCATCACCCTCATCGAGTGCAACGGGACAGACATGGTAACGGTAACCGTGCATTACGGCTCCGAGCGTTGGCTACTGAGCCAGATAATCGCAGCGGGCGGAGCCATCCGCATCTTGGATGACCCCACCCTGTCAAAGCGTCTGCGCGATATGGCAAAAACCCTCGTCTGTCCGCTTTAGTGCCGCCGCTCGTGGCGTGCGCGCCACAGTTGCAGATAGTGACCGATCTGCGCCGATTCGATGCGTTGGTAGGAGCTCGTGGGCAGCGACGTTAAGAACTTCTTTCCGTAGCCCTTCGTCACCAGGCGCGGGTCGGCCAGAATCAGCACGCCGCAATCGGTCGACGAGCGGATAAGGCGGCCGGCCGCCTGCTTGACCTCGAGCACTGCCTCGGGCAGCGAATAGCGCGCCCAAGCGCGGTCTTCGCGCAGGTTGCGCTCGCACGAGAGCGGGTCCGTGGGGCTCGAGAACGGCAGCTTGGGAATGATGACGCAGCGCAGCGTCTCGCCGCTGGCGTCAAACCCCTCCCAGAAGGCCTTAAGCGCAAAAAGCGACGAGGTTGGCTCGTTGATAAACCGGTCGCGTAGGCGACGAGGAGATGAGTTGCGCTGCTGGCAGTTGAGCTCCAGACCCGCGCGGGCCATCTTGGGCTCAACGCGGGCGTACAGGTCTTCCATGTCGCGCCGATTGGTGAACAACGTGAGCACCGATCCGCCCATGGCAAGATGGGCGTCGACCAGCACGCGCTCGAGCGCCGTAAGATAGCTCTCACGATCGCGCGGATCGGGGATATCGCCCGCAACGACTACAGCCATGTTCGAATCGAAGTCGTAGCTCGAGTCCAAGTGCAGCGATGAGGATGTTGAAGCACCAATGCGATCGAGGCCGACCGCATGGTTAAAGTGTTCAAAGCTTTTGGACACCGTCATGGTCGCCGAGGCAAAGATAGCCGTGTGAACCTCGGGCAGCCACTCGGTTGCCAAGGCCTCGCCAATGTCGATGCGCTCTGCGGTCATTGACTCTCCGCCGGCACGCAGCCTGCGATTGACCTGCAGCGAATACACGTAGTGTTCATCGGTACCATCAATGATGAGTTTGAGGTTCTCGGCCAGCTCGTGCAGGCGGCGCGAGATATCACCCAGGTCGACAACAACCTCGGGCTTGTCGGCGGCGACGGCTTGCACCAGCGCGTCGACGCTCTTGTCAGCTTGTTCCAATGCGTCGATGGCAGCGTAGGCCGACGGTAAGAAATCATGCCAGTCGTCAGATTCGCGCAGCTCGGGGCCAATCCATAGATTGGCATTGTCATAACCCCCACGCGCACGGCGGCCGAGCTCGCGAACGCCATCGAACACGTCGGCGATTGCCATGCTCGCGCGCGCAACCGTCGACGTCGCCTTGGCAGTAAGGCCCAGATAGAGCGTAGAGCCCTCGGAGGTTGCCAAATCACGGGAAACCTGGCTTAGCGCGCCGGTGCTCGAGCCACCCAGGCGCTCAAACAGAACGCGCGATTCATCCGCCGACACCACGCGCGCCCACTGACGGCGCGCCTCGCGCTCGATGGAATGGGCCTCGTCGATTACCCAATGACGAATCGGAGGCAAAATCCTGCCCTCGGCCGCGACGTTGCGGAACAGCAGGGAATGGTTGGTGACCACCACATCGGCATGCGCCGCACGACGGCGAGCGCCGTGGACCAAACATTTATCAGGGAAAAACGGGCAGAGGCGACGAGCACACTCGCGCGAGGCCGTCGTAAAGTCGGGACGGTTGACGCTGCGCCACCGAATGCCGAGCGAGTCGAGGTCGCCATCGGCTGATTGGCAGACGTACGCCATAATGACCGCGACCGCCGTGAGCGTGTCCGCCGGATCGCGCTTGGTGGTAATCTCGACCTGGCCGCGGCTCATGCGCTCAAGCTTGCGCAGGCACGGATAGTGGTCATACCCCTTGAGAGCGCAAAATGACAGACCACCGTCCAGCTGCTCGGCAAGTTTTGGCAGCTCATGATACATGAGCTGGTCGGCAAGATTATTCGATTTAGTCGCGATACCAACCGTGATGTTGTTGCGGCGCGCGGCCTCGGCAAAAGGCACCAGGTAAGCCATCGATTTGCCGACGCCCGTCCCCGCCTCAATCACGCGATGTGTTCCCGTAACGAGCGCGTCACGGACCTCGAGCGCCATCGCGATCTGCTCATCACGCGGCTCGTACGTGGGATACATGCGATTAACCAGGCCGCCCGGGGCATAGTCCGCCTCGATTTCCTCGCGGCTCGGCATCTTAAGGACCGGTAGCTCGTCCGCATCAACGCGATCATCGGCCCGATCGGCCTTGAGTACGTCGGCGCGGGCGGCGCTGAGAGAGAAGATGGAACCGGGGTTCTGTCCCGCCAAGAAAGAGAAGATGGGACGATAGGACCAGGGTACGTCGGGGTGCATGTCGGCCAGGCGCGCCATCAAGCCCTGAGGCAAGTCGGTGAGCGCCACGAGCAACACGCGCCACACACCACACAGGGCGTCGACATCGGCGTTGGCGCGGTGCGACACCGAGTCGCAGCCAAACAGGTCGGCCATGAAAGACAGCTTATGCGAGGCCAGGCGCGGAAGCGCGATGCGCGACAGTGCCAGCGAATCGATCCAGATGTCACTGACGTTGACGCCACCCTTGACCGACTCGATAAACGAACGGTCGAAGGTGGCGTTATGTGCGATCACCGGGCAGCCGCCGACAAAATCGGCGAGAGCGGCGACAGCCTCAACGGCCGACGGGGCATCTGCCACATCGGCGTTTGTAATGCTCGTGAGCTCGGTAATCTCGGCGGGAATCAGCTGCTTGGGATGCACGAAGGTATCGAAGCGATCGACAACCTCGCGGCCCGAAAGGCGAGCCGCCGATATCTCGATAAGCTCGTTGTCCTGCACCGAAAGACCCGTGGTCTCGGTATCGAGGACGATAACATCTTCTTCGATGAGACCAAACGCTTGGGTTTTGGCGCGCTCGGCAAGCGTGGCATAGGAATCGATGACAAACTGCGGCGTTCCCGACGAAACAGCGTCCTCGATTAGCATGCAACGCCCGCTCGACGAAGCCCCATGCGAATCAGGCTGTCACAGACCTGCGGGAACGTCATGTCATCGGTGTGGCGAATCTCATCCGGATACAGCGACGTATCGGTCATGCCGGGAATCGTGTTGGTCTCGAGGATAACGGGGCCGTCCTCGCTCACGATAAAGTCGCTGCGCGAGATACCCAGGCAGCCGAGTGCCTTATGGGCAGCGCAGGCAAGCTCCTGGGCACGAGCGTAGTTCTCGGGCGAAATCTGCGCCGGAATGCGATGGATGTCCGTAGGGTCGACATACTTCACGTCCAGATCGTAGAACTCGCAGTCCTCGGGCTTACGGATCTCGACAATCGGCAGAGCGCGCACGTCATCCTCGCCGTATACGCCGACGGTGATCTCGGTACCCTCGATGCACTTCTCGACCAGTACTTTGTCGCCAAACTCAAACGCCTTGGCGATGGCCGCGGGCAGCTCGGAGGGCTCGTGGACCAGGGAGATGCCATAGCTGGAGCCGTTAACGGCCGGCTTCACAAAGCAGCGCTCGCCACAGACCTCGACGATATGATCGATATCGACTTCATCGCCCACTTCGAGCGCAAGGCCGGGGGCAACGGGAATGCCCGCCTTGGCGTACAGGAGCTTCGAGACCTCCTTGTCGGCTCCGCAGGCGCTCGCGAGCACGCCCGAGGCCGTGTAGGGGATACCCAGGGTCTCCATGGCACCCTGCATGGCACCATCCTCACCGCCGGCGCCGTGCATGGCGATAAACGCCACGTCAAAGCCGCCGGTCGCCATGATTACCATAAAATCATCGGCAGCCGTGTCGAGCAGCTTCACCGAAGTGTAGCCAGCCTCCTTCAGGGCCGCCACGACGTTCTTTCCCGAATTGAGCGAGATCTCGCGCTCAGCGGAATGACCGCCCGCCAAGACCGCTACGTGCATGTTCTCTAGGCTTTTACCCGGCATGGGCAGACTCCTCCTCTATAATTTCTGCAGCTGATACCATATTGTAGCGATACCCTCTACGTTTCCCCAAAATCGAAAGGCTTCCATGAATCCCAGGACTAAATCTCAGGACATTCGCGACTTGAGCCAAAACGATATTCGCGAGCTCGTGGCAGAACTCGGCCAGCCCGCTTTCCGTGCGAAGCAGCTCATCGAATGGGTCTTTGAGAAGAACGTTTGTTCGTTTGATGATATGACTAACCTTCCCAAGGCTTTCCGCGAGCAGCTTAAAGAGGCTTTTGCCTTTGATACGCCGACCGAGCTCACCAAGCAGGTTTCCAAAGATGGCTCTCGCAAGTATCTGCTCGAGTATCACGACGGCATTTCCGTCGAGACTGTCGGCATGCCCCGTCGTAACAAGCTTTCCGTCTGCGTTTCCACCCAGGCAGGCTGTGGCATGGGCTGCGCCTTTTGCGCCACCGGCCTTAACGGCCTCAAGCGCTCGCTGACCGCTCAAGAGATCGTCGACCAGGTGCTTCATGTATCCAACGACTTTGGCGAGCGTGCCACGAGCGTTGTCTTCATGGGCCAGGGCGAGCCGTTTGCCAACTACGACGAGGTTCTCAAGGCGCTGCGCATCCTCAACGACCCCGATGGCATCGGTATCGGCGCCCGTCACCTCACCGTCTCTACCAGCGGCGTTATTCCCGGTATTCGCAAATTTGCCGACATCCCCGAGCAGTTCACACTTGCCGTTTCTCTGCATTCCGCCATCCAGTCGACGCGCAATAAGCTTATGCCCGGTGTTAAGAAGTACACGCTGCTCCGCCTTCACGAGGCGCTTCAGCTCTACACCGAGAAGACTGGCCGCCGCCCGACCTATGAGTATGCCATGATCGAAGGCGTCAACGATACGAATCCTGAGATGCAGGCACTCTGCGACTTCTGCGAGGGAACGCTGTGTCACGTTAACCTGATTCAGCTTAACGACATCGAGGGCAGCCCGCTCAAGCCGTCTCCGATTCATAAGGTCGAGGACCTTCAGCGACGCCTTGAGTCTCGTGGCATCGAGACCACGATCCGTAATTCTCGCGGCAATGATATTGATGCCGCCTGCGGTCAGCTGAAGCAACGCTTCAAGGTACAGAAGAACGCATAGGGGAGTCTGTGCCCCATAACGTTTCATGTGAAACATCCGACAACCCCGGTTGCAGATAATGCAACCGGGGTTGTTTCATTTGTTTTCATACTAATGGATTTGATTTACGTAAGCTTAGTTTTTAGCCAAAATAAGGGGTCCTTGTCTCATGTATCAGACAAGGACCCCTTTAAAACAGGCAAGTAATTGTTAGGTACCTAATAACCAACATTTTCCCACTGGTGATTAACCCAGTCTTGGTTAATCTTGGGATTCTTAGTCACCTGAGCAGTGCGCATAGCGACATCTTCGGTCATCACATCCATTTTCTTTTTAGATATATCGACGATATCCTGAGCTCCGCGGAGCAGTCGACCGCGGAGTTCATCATCTGTCGCAAGCTTATACCCCGCAAAAGCACCAGCCGCGACGGTGGTTGCCAACGCAATGGCCGCGAGAATCTTATTCTTCATCCTGATCCTCCTGCCCAAATTGAACCATTTCGCCAAGGATACGGGAGAGTTCCTCTTCGTCCTTGAACTCGATTTCAATTTTGTTCTTGCCACGCGAGCTCTTCACACGTACATTCGTGTTAAATACTTGACGAAGTACCCGAGCAGCTTTTTTGAATGACTGAGGTGTTGCTGGCCTCGGAGTCCTTGGCGTCTCTCCGGCAGAAAACAACGGAGCAAGATTTTCTGTCGCTCTAACGGAAAGACCTTCCGCTACAACTTTCTCAGCAAGTCGAATCCTGGCATCTTCATATGGAACTGCGAGAATTGCTCTTGCATGGCCCGCAGTAAGTTTGCCCTCGAAAATCATCTGCTGAACGACTTCGGGAAGATCTAACAAACGAAGTGAATTTGTAATTGCAGAACGAGACTTACTGACAGCCTTTGATAACGCCTCCTGCGTCATGCCGCTGGCATCAATGAGTTGACGATAACCCTTCGCCTCTTCGACTGGATTCAAGTCAGAACGCTGAAGGTTTTCGATAAGAGCAAGAGCAAGCATTTCCTCATCATTAACTTCCTTAATGATGACAGGCAGTTCTTCAAGACCAGCAAGCTTTGACGCCTGGTAACGACGCTCACCCGCGATAATCTCATAGCCGTTTCCATGTTTGCGAACCAAAAGCGGCTGCAAAACGCCATGTTCTTGGATTGACTCGCTCAACTCGCGAAGTTCAGTTTCGTTAAAGTGAATTCGCGGCTGATTGGGGTTGGGAACGATATCCTCAATGGGCAGTTTTGTTTCAGAAGCGGCATTTGAAGCCGATGCAGCCGAACCACCAGTCTCATACTCGGCCTCTGAGACCAAAGCATTGAGTCCACGTCCCAATCCGCCACGTTTCTTTGCACTAGGCACGCTTGATCACCTCTTTTGCAAGGTTCATATACGCTTTTGCACCCTTATTTTGAGGCGCATAGGTAATTACCGGTTCTCCAAAAGACGGAGCTTCGGAAATTTTAACCGTACGAGGGATCAGAGTCTTAAACGCCTTATCACCAAAGTACGATTGAACCTCCTCAACAACCTGATTCGACAGAGAAGTACGCGAGTCAAACATGGTCATAAGCACGCCATAGGTGTCTAAGCCCTTGTTCAGACGTGATTTGACCATCTTCATTGACTCAAGCAGCTTCGTAACTCCTTCGAGTGCGTAATACTCACACTGGATCGGAATCAAAACGCTGTCTGCTGCGGTCAAAGCGTTGATTGTAAGCAGGCCGAGCGAAGGAGGGCAGTCAATGAAAATAAAATCGAACTCGTCCTGAATCGGTTCAAGCAAATCTTTAAGGCGAGTTTCACGAGCAATTGCGCTTACGAGCTCAATTTCGGCACCTGCAAGCTGAATTGTCGCCGGAATGACGAATACCTTTTTGCAATTTGTATCAAGAACAAGCGATTCTGCCGGCACGTCATTCAGCAATGCATCATAGATGCACTGATCAAGGTCTTCTTTTTCAATTCCGAATCCACTGGTGCTGTTTCCCTGCGGATCAAAATCGACAATCAGTGTCTTGCGACCCTGCTCACCCAGTGCTGCTGCAAGGTTTACAGCCGTCGTTGACTTACCGACGCCACCTTTTTGATTGATGATTGCAATAATACGCGTGTCTTTTGCACTCTTCGAACGCTTAACGTCGCGAAATCCCACGGTCCCTCCTGGTGTGTATTAAAGCTGTCAAACGGAGGATGTTTCACGTGAAACATTCCGATTCGATATCAACCGCCATGTTTCACGTGAAACACCGCAAGTTGTTAGTATCCATTATGTTTCACGTGAAACATCTAGGCAAGCGGATTCTTCTTTGCCATGCCATTTGCACGAGGCAATGAGACAGATGCTGGATGACTCTTCTTAAGAACAATAAACTCCCTGTGGCCCAAGCCCTCAGGCAAATCAATTGCATCATTCAAAAGCAAAGTGAAACCACAGATCTTAGCTGCTGACATGCCAGAAGTAAGCTCCTCATCCGATGGATTGCCCTTCGTAATAACAAATAGCCCTCCGTCCTTGAGGTACGGAGCTGCATACTCAACAAGAATCGGTAGAGGGGCCAGTGCGCGGGCGGTTACGACAGAGAACTGCTTCTTATGGCTTCGAGCATATTCTTCAAGGCGATCATGGACTGCATGACCACATTTCAGTCCAAGAGCATGAGCAAAAGAATTGACAGCATCAACCTTTTTGCCAACAGAGTCAATATAAGTAGCTTTACGATGCGTGGTTATCGTTAATGGAATACCAGGGAAGCCTGCGCCTGTTCCCATATCGAGCAAAGCTCCATCAGGAGCCTTATTGACATAAGGAAGCAAAACAAGTGAGTCGAGGATATGAAGTACCGCAGCATCTTCAACGTTAAGAATACGAGTGAGATTGGTTGTCTTATTTGTTTCCAGAACCAAATCCAAATGCTGGATACATTTCCTCAGCTCAGCATCAGTTACGCTCAAGGAATACTCTTTGCAATAGGAAGTTAGACGGCTGAGCATCTCGGCAGCCTGCTGATCAGTAAGTACAAACAACAGAAGCTCCTTTCTGACAAAAATCAGTGTATCGAGAACTTTTGACAAAAAAGGGGACGTGGAAACCACGCCCCCTTAGCATAGGCTCGAGTAGATTATCGAGCAACAATCACCACATGGCGATCAGGATCAGAACCCTCAGAATGGGTATCGACAGCATCATTGCCACGAAGTGCAATATGAACCAGTCGGCGCTCATAGGCATTCATGGGCGGAAGCGAAACACTCTTATGGGTACGGATGGCACGCTCGGCGGCCGACTGAGCCATAGAGGCAACCTTGTCCTGACGACGGCTCTTGTAGCCCTCAACGTCAACCACAACCGGATACCTAAAGCCAAGCTTGCGGCTCACCAGCAAAGAGAACATGACCTGAAGAGCATCAAGAGTACGACCATGACGGCCAATGAGAACAGCAAGATCAGGAGCGGTAACATCCAAAATCAGCTCGCCCTCGTCGCCCTCATACTCATCAATAGGAGAGTTGGCGGCATCGAAGTGCGAAAGGATGGAACGCAGAATGGAAATCGCAACATCGGCAATGGTGTCGAGCTCCTCGTCGGTCAGCTCTTCACCGGCCTTGTAGCGCTGTGCAATCTCGGGATAATCGCCCGCAATCTGCGGGGCAACCTCCTCAAGCATATCCTCGATGATCTCTTCAGACATAACGTACTCCAAAAGTTAGGTACCTAAATAAGATTGATATCCCGACTACTTCTTCTTGTGCGGACGCGGCTTCTTCTCGCGACGGGTAACCTCGACCTGCAGCGGAGCGTTCTTGAGGCGCTCCTCCTCATCGGCCTTGGCCTTGTCGATAACCTTCTGCGTCACGAAGATCTGCTGGATAACCTGCCAGGCAGAAGACACATCGTAGTACAGCAGAACGCCGACGGGCAGGCTCCAGCCCATCCAAAGCATCATGACGGTCATGACGACAGCCATCATGCGCATGCTCTGAGCCTGCTGGCCGGTCTGGTTGCGCGACATATAGAGCTGCGGAATCAGGGTCAAGACAGCGAACAGAATCAGGCAAACCAGCGCAGGCAGCGCAACCATAAAGCCATCGGCAAAGGAAGCGCTCGGCGTGGTGGTAAGGTCAGGCAGGATGTTGAAGAACGAGAACGTGCCGTCGCTAAAGTAGTTCGGCAGGTTACGCAGCAGCGTAAACAGGGCGAACAGGACAGGCATCTGGATCAACAGCGGCAGACAACCAGCCATGGGGTTGAACTTGTTCTCGCTGTAGAACTTCTGCATCTCCTCGGCCTGACGCTGGGGATCGTCGGCATAGCGCTCCTGGATCTCGAGCATCTTAGGCTGCAGCACCTGCATGCGAGCCGTCGACTTGGTCGACTTGAGCATGAGCGGCGTCAGCAGCAGACGGATGATGACCACCAGGATGATGATGGACAGGCCCCAGTCGACCGCAAAGGTCTGGATGAGCTTGAGCAGCTCGAAAAGGATGTTAACGATCCAATCCCACATGTAAGTTTTCCTCCGATAGCGAGTGCCCGCTAAGGCACAGGGTCATAACCGCCGACGTGCAGGGGATTGCAGCGAGCGATGCGCCTCACGGCAAGCCAGCAGCCTCTCAAAACACCGTACTTCTCAATCGCCTGGATAGCGTATTGCGAGCACGTTGGGTAATAAATGCAGGCGTCAGGCAATAAGGGCGAAATAACCTGTTGATATATGCGAATAGGAGCGATGGCAACACGTCGCAAAACGTGATTGCTCATCGCTCCTCCCCGGCAACGCCGGCGCGTTTCATAAGCGAACGCAACGCCTTGTCCATCTCCTGCGGCGAGGAAACCCTCGTCTTGGGAGTCGCGAACAAGATGATGTCATGACCCGCAACGGGAAATCCACAGCTGCGGGCGGCCTCGCGCATCACACGCTTAGATCGGTTGCGCACCACAGCACAACCGATTCGTTTAGCACCAACGAAGGCGACCCTTCCGGAGTCGCCTTCGCCAACCGATTCACATATGGTCATTCGAATCAGAGGGTGATTGAAACGACGCCCCTGACTGAACACATGCTCGAAATCTTGCCGAGACTTAATAGTCTTCATGCGAGATGTGTGTATCGCTGCTAGACAGTGAGACGCTTGCGGCCCTTGGCGCGACGACGGGCGAGCACGGCACGACCACCCTTAGTGGCCATACGGGCACGGAAGCCATGGGTCTTGGCACGCTTACGCTTATTAGGCTGATACGTACGCTTCATCTTAAGTTCCTCCTGCTGCATTTCGAGTGTCCGCGGGGGCGCGGACGCAGATATAGACACGTGAGCTTGAAGATTGTAGGGAAATCAATGTTCAAATGTCAAGAAATCAAAGGTAAAAGGTTGCAAAGAGTACACGGTTCCCCCATAAGCAGAATCGGCATTTGAGGCAGCAGGCAACTTTTCACGAAATTTCATCGAGTTTTCAACAGGTCGTGTTGGAAATGTTGAGAACTTTTCGTCCGTTTTCCAAAGTTTTCAACAGGTTTTGAAAACTTGTCGAAAGATGAGAAACATTGCGCAGTGAGCTACTATTTGTTCAAAACCTTTTGAAAGATTGCGAGCGGCATGTCTGACGACTTCTACACCATGGTCGATTCCGGTGATCCGGCACCCGACAACGAGCACATCACCGGCGTGCGCGAAGAACGCAACGAGGGTGAGCAGATCACCGCACAAGCACCGAAGGCCATGTATGCAGCGCGCATCGCGGTCTACGATGACATGCTGTCGACACCGCGTGTCATCGTCATCGAACCGCAAGACGTACGTACCTACCTGGAAGAGACAACCAACACCGTCTACCAGTGCATGAAAGAGCAGGGAGGACGCATCTCGCTGATGGTTATCCGCGAGATTGTCGAAAACTTTATCCACGCGCATTTTGCAGAGCCCATCATCTCGATTCTCGACGGTGGCGATACCATCCGCTTTGCCGATCAGGGCCCGGGCATCGACGACAAAGAGCGTGCCTTCGATTTTGGCGTAACCAGTGCAAACAGCAAGATGAAACGGTATATCCGCGGCACCGGAGCCGGGTTTCCCATGGTACAGGAGTACTTGGAAAACGCCGGCGGCGCCGTCTCCATCGAGGACAACATGGGCAACGGCACCGTCGTGACGGTAAGTCTGAACCCCAAGCGCGTGCAGGAAATCGAGCGTGCTGGCGGGCGCGGGGCAGCCGTGCGACCCGAAGCAGAGCAGCGGGCATATCCCATGCCGGGCGCCTTCACGCAGCAACCCGCAGCAATGCAACAGGTGCAACAGCAAATGGCCCCCATGCAGCAGCCTGGCATGGCCCCCACGCAAGAGCCCCAGGCACCCTCGGGCGCGATTCCGCAGAACATACCCGATGTAAAGCAAGCGATGGGCCAGGATGTGGGAACCTTGCAGCAGATGGCGGGTGCATCGACTGCACAGCAGATGTCCTATCAACCGAACCCACAAGGGTATCCGGCTCAATACGCGCCGCAAACGGGATATGCACAGGCATACCCCCAGCAATACCCGCTGGGATACCAGCAGTCATACCAACAGATGCCACAGGCGCAGTACAACCCATGGGCCCAGCAGATGCCTCCGCAGCCTTATCAACAGTGGCCGCAAAGTTTTCAACAGCAGCTGCTGCCCATGCAGAGTTCTCAACAACCAGCAGCTCAAATGATGTATCCTAATGCGGCGAATCAATATGCACAGCCACAGCAAAACGTATTTGTGAGCGAGCGCGGCGAAGCGGCGCTGGGCTATCTGGCTCAAAACCAAGAGTGTGGCGCAACCGACCTGGCACGAGCGTTTGGAAACTCAGCGCCCACGTGGTCGCGAACGCTCAACGACTTGGCACAGGCCGGCTTGGTAATCAAACATGGCCAGAAATATCATCTGACCGAAATAGGCAGCGCTCGCGTGCGAGCCCAAAGCTAAGGAACGGGAGAAACAGTGGACGAGGAAGCAAGCATCATCCTGGGAGATGCCATCGCCTTTTGTCAGCGCGACGGCCAAGATGCACGCCTCATCAATATGCTGGGACAATCGCACGCCGTGAGTTTAACCGAGGACACTCTGACGATTGAGGCCCCTTCGCGCTTTGCCATCGCTCAGCTCAAAAAGCATCAGCCGACCATCGAGGCCTATCTGGAAGAGATCGCCTTTGCACCGATTGCGCTCAATATCGTGGCACCGCAAGGTGCCTCGGCAAATACGGCCCCGGACACTCACCCGGTAGCGACCGCCACCGCAGCGGCGACGCCGGTGCCCGAGGCTCGACGCGACGATGTTTCCCGTGAAACCATGGCGCCGCAGCCGACCGCTTCGTTCGCACCGGCGGTAGAGTCAGCCCCCTCGCCCATCCCGACCGCAACGCATATGCCCGTCGCACACGAGGCGACACCCGGCGAGGAATCGGGCATTGCAATCAAAAACACGTTGTCCGCCGACGATTTCCGCCGCATGATGACCCAAATGAATGGCAGGCCACCGGCAAAAAGCGCGAGTTCGTCCGCAGCGCCGGCAGCACCTTCGGCGGCGGCACCGACGGCAGTCGAGAAAAACGCGGACGGGGCACCCCTCGCAGCGAATTCGAAATTCACGTTTGAAAACTTCGTCTTCGGACCGGAGAACAGCCTTGCCTACCGGTCGGCGCTCAAATTCGCCATGCTTGCAGACACGCCCGGTACCTGCACGTCGCTGTTCATCTACGGCAAATCGGGGCTGGGCAAGACGCACTTGCTACTCGCCATCAAAAATGAGCTGGCGGAGAAATCGCCCGAGATCAAGGTGAAGTACGCCAACTCGCAGGCATATCTGGACGACTTGATGACGGAATTCGACCGCCAAAAGAAGAGCAACGCCCCCATTATGCAGGCGTACCACGGCGTCGACGTGCTTATCATCGATGACATCCAGAACATCATTGGCAAGCGCGCGAGCGTGGATTACTTCTTCCAGTTGATGGACGAATTTATCCGCAACAACAAGAAGGTCGTGATCGCCGCCGACCGCGCGCCCAAGGACCTTAATATGGACGAGCGCCTGACCAGTCGCTTTAATGCCGGTCTGCTGTGCCTGGTGGCGGAGCCCAGCTACGAGATGAAGTACAAGATTTTGCAGCGTTATTACGAGAACACGATCGCCGCCGCGCCCGAGGCAGGCAACGACTCGCTGCTGGCGGCCTACGGGGGCGACGGCGGACATCTGACCGACGCGCACTTTAAACACATGGCCGAGGTCTCGGGCACCAACATCCGCGAGCTCGAGAGCTTTTGCGAGCGTTGCGCCGGTGAAGCGGGCGATCGCGAGCGCGAGGGCGGGGAGCTCACCTTTGACGACATTGACGCCATCGCCAACCAGTACTTCGACACATCGGCCAAGAAGATCAACGTGCAGACGGTCCAGTCCGTCATCGAGGAGCAATACGGCGTGACGCACGAGGAACTCATCGGGCCTCGCCGCAACGCCAATATCGCCAAGGCGCGCCATATCGCTATCTACCTGGCAATCGAGATGTGCGAGATGACGACAACGGCCGTGGGCGCCGAGTTTGGCAACCGCAACCACTCGACCGTCAGCACGAGCTATAAAAAGGTTCAGAAGATGATTCAGGAAGACCGGACTGTCACCGAAGACCTCAAGTCGCTGCGCGATAAAATTACACTGCGCTCGTAGGTAAATGGACACAGCTGTTGAAAACTTGTCGAAACGGCGGTTATAAGGTGTCGAAAACTCGAGCCGCGGTGATGAAAAGTTTTGCGCAGGTTTTGAACGTGGAAAACATGCCCGGTTGCACACAGGTTCCTGTCGATTCTCTTTTTAGGGCTGACCTGCGCTTTTAGAAGTAATCAACAGTTTCGTCAGTACTATTACTATTATTAAGATATTTATATCTATAGAAAGGTATTAAAAGATGAAGTTCACCGTCAGCCAGAGCTCGCTTACGCAAGCCATCGGCGTCGTTATGAAAGGCGTCGCTTCGGCATCCACCCTTCCCATTCTGTCGGGCGTGCTCGTTAAGGCACAAGACGGCATCTTGGAATTCCAGACCTCCAACTACACCATCTCGATTCGTCACCGCATTGCGGCTCATGTCGAAGAGGAGGGTGAGATGGTGATTCCCTGCAAGATGCTCTCCAACATCACCAAGACCCTTCCCGATGCCCCGGTCACCTTTGAGCTGTCCGAGCGTCAGGTTTTGATTGGCTGCGAGAAGAGCTCCTTCCGCCTCAACACGCTCGATGCCAACGACTTTCCCGAGTTCCCGGCATACGCCATCGAGAGCGCCGTCGAGCTGCCGACCGATATCCTGTCCGAAATGGTAAGCCGCGTATGGCGCGTAACCTCGACTGACAAGGCCCGCCCCATCCTGGGTGGCGTGCACATGAAGGTCGAGAACAACACCGTGCGCCTGGTGGCGACCGACTCCTTCCGCCTGGCCGTGTGCGATACACAGGTCGAGACCTCGACCCTCGAAGGTTCCTTTGAGCTCAACGTGCCTGCCGACGCCTTCAACGACGCGCTGAGCATCATGGCCAGCCAGGCGACCATCATGATCGGCGCCACCGATACCCAGGTTGTCTTTGAGGCCGGCAACACTACCTACGTGTCGCGCCGCATCGAGGGCGTATATCCCAATTACAAGCAGCTCATCCCCGATTCGTGCGTGACGAGCGTCAAGATTGACGTAGCCGCCTTTAACGCTGCCCTTAAACGTGTGGCCGTTATCGCGAGCGCCAACCCCGCTGTCAAGTTTGAGATTGACGTCGAGAACGGCCAGATGGGCCTGTCCTCCATTTCCAACGACCAGGATCTGGCGCAGGAGACAATCGATGTCGAGGCCGAGGGTGAGTCGGGCACCATCGCCTTCAACTATCACTACATCTTTGGCTGCCTCAATGCCCTATCCAAGGAGAAGGAGATCACGCTGGAGCTCAAGAGCTATTCGCAGGCTGGCATCTTCAAGTCCTACGACAAGATCAACTACCTGTACCTGGTCATGCCGGTACGCATCTAGCACTGCCCATGACCATGTTCGCACGCGATCTTTCCGTTGCGCGCTATCGCAGCTTCGACAGTTACCGCCTTGCCCTGAGCGACGGTGTGACCGTGCTTGCGGGTCCCAACGCGGCGGGAAAGACCAACCTCATAGAGGCGCTGCAGCTGCTGACGAGCGGCGCCTCGTTTAGGCATCCCACCGCTACCGAGCTCGTGCACGACGGCGTGGGCTCATGCAAGGTCGAGCTGAGGCTCGAAGGCGATGGACGCGTGCTGGACATGGGTCTGAGCGTGGAAGATGGTAAGCGTTCGTTTAGCCGCAACGGCAAGCGTTGCGCTGCGTCCGGCGTGCGCGGGGTGCTGCCGAGCGTTCTGTTTTGCCCGGACCACCTGGATATGGTCAAGCGAGGTGCCAGCGTGCGCCGCACCGCACTTGATGACTTTGGCGTTCAACTGAGTGCGCGCTATGCCGATCTGGCTAGTGCCTACGGGCGCTGCGTGACCCAGCGCAATGCCCTGCTCAAGGAGACCTGGTGCTGCCGCGAGATGCTCGGCGCCTGGAACGAATCTATCGCCCGCGCCGGTTCGGCCCTGCTCGTGCATCGTCTGGCCCTGCTCGACCGGCTGTCGGGCCATATGAGCGACGCCTATGGCCGCGTGGCATCCGGCGAGCCCGCCGGCGTGTCCTATGTGTCCACGCTTGGCGACCTGCCTCGCACCGTGGATCGCGACGAGCTCAGGGGCTGGGCGTATGAACACATGCTCTCGGCGCTCGATGAGCGCGCCGACGAGGAGATCCGCCGCGGCGTGACGCTCGTGGGTCCGCATCGCGACGAGATCGAGTTTTCCGTCGCGGGCCGATCGGCCCGTTCATTTGCCAGCCAGGGCCAGCAGCGAACGCTGGTGCTTGCCTGGAAGGTGGCAGAAGTGGCCGTGGCGCGCGATGTCCTGGGCACCGCACCGCTGCTGCTTTTGGACGACGTGATGAGCGAGCTCGACGCCGGGCGCCGAGGCGCTTTTCTGCAGCTGATCGGTGATGATATCCAGACAGTCATAACCACCACCAATCTGGGGTATTTTACCGATGACCTGCTTGATCGAGCCAAGGTGGTGAGCATGGGTGAGACGTGCTAATTACGAGCGCGAGAACGGAACGGTTGCCTTTGGCGGCTTTTTGGATGCCGAGCGCCAGCGCATCCTGGCGGCCGCGACACCTGAGCGCCGCGCGCAAATGGAGGCTGCAGAGGAATCTCGCGCGGTCTATCACGCCTGGAATGCAGTGTGCTCGGGCACGCGCGAGGGACGCCATGTGACGGGCCTGCGCTACCTGCCCGAGTCCAACGAACTGCTGGTGTACCTCGATTCGCCCTCATGGACGCAGGAGATGACACTCTTGCGCGAGATTATCCGCGCGCGCATGGAGCGCGCCGGTGCGCACGTCGACGGCCTAGTGTTCAAGACGACCGCCCCCGGCCACACACCGCCCGCTGCCAAAGAGCGCCTGCGTCCGGCCGTGGCCGAGCGTCCGCCGGCCCCGCATGCCGACCTAAGCGGTGCCGAGCGTGCCGAGATCGAGCGCCAAGTGGCACCCATCGAGGACCAAAAACTGCGCGAGGCCCTCGAGAACGCCATGAGAGCCAGTGCCGAGTGGGCCAAGGGCGTGCAGGACAAAAAAGAGCCTTAAATCGCATCTGGTGGCCTTGTAGAGCCAAATACCCTCGTTCCCGAGGGTATTTTTTTACGATAAACTAGTAAGGCTGTACACATTTTCTTAACTGAAGGAGGACGTGTGGCAAACGAAAACGATTACGATGGCGGCGAGATTAAGATTCTCGAAGGTCTCGAGGCCGTTCGTAAGCGCCCGGGCATGTACATTGGCTCGACGAGCGCCAGCGGTCTTCATCACCTGGTGTGGGAGATTGTTGACAACTCCGTCGACGAGGCCATGGCCGGTTTCTGCACCGAGATTCAGGTGACGGTCCACGCCGACAACTCCATCACGGTCGTCGACAACGGGCGCGGCATCCCCGTCGACGAGCATCCTATCAAAAAGATCCCGACGCTCGAGGTCGTCATGACGATCCTGCACGCCGGCGGTAAGTTCGATAACTCGGCCTACAAGGTCTCGGGCGGTCTGCACGGCGTGGGCATCTCCGTCGTCAACGCCCTGTCCAAACGCGTGGTCGTACAGGTATGTCGCGATGGCAACATCTACGAGATGGAGTTTTCGCGCGGCAAGACCGTCAAGAAGATGGAAGTCGTGGGCACTTCGGAGACGACGGGTACCACTGTCAGCTTCTGGCCCGACGACGAGATCTTCGAGACCTGCATCTACGATTTCGATACGCTGCACAACCGTCTGCAGGAGACGGCATTCCTCAACAAGAACCTCAAGATCGTGCTGACCGACGAGCGCGAGGCAACTCCCCATGTGGAGGAGTTTTGCTATGCCGGCGGCATCATCGACTTCGTCAAGTTCCTCAACGAGGGCAAGGATGTCCCCGAGGTCTTTAAGGAGCCCATCTATATCGAGGGCAAATCGGATCCGGATGCGCCCGTGACCAAGATGGGCGAGGTCGAGGTGTCCCTGCAGTGGAATAGCGGCTACGGCGAGAACGTCATGTCGTTTGCCAACGACATCTACACCCCCGAGGGCGGCATGCACCTCGAGGGCTTCCGTACCGCGCTCACCCGTGTGATTAACGATTACGCTCGCAAGCAGAACCTGCTCAAGGAAAAAGACGCCAACCTGACCGGTGACGATGTGCGCGAGGGCCTATCGGCCGTTATCTCGGTCAAGCTGCCCGATCCGCAGTTTGAGGGCCAGACCAAGGCCAAGCTCGGCAGCTCCTATATGCGCGCGCTGACGCTCAAGATCGTGACCGACGGCCTTGCCGATTACCTCGAGGAGCATCCCAAGCCCGCTCGCGAGATCGTCAAGAAGGCGCAACAGGCCTGCAAGGCGCGCAATGCCGCCCGCAAGGCGCGCGAGGCGACCCGTCGCAAGAGCCTGCTCGAGACGGCGTCCCTGCCCGGCAAGCTCGCTGACTGCTCGGTGCGCGATGCCGAGCTGACCGAACTCTTCATCGTAGAGGGCGACTCGGCAGGCGGCTCGGCCAAGGATGGCCGTCGCCGAGACATCCAGGCGATTCTGCCGCTGCGCGGCAAGATTCTGAACGTCGAGCGCGTGGGCGATCATCGTGCGTTCTCGAGCGACACCATCCAGTCGCTCATCACCGCGATCGGCTGCGGCGTCACGACGAGCGCCGGCGACGGCGGCGACTTTGATATCACCAAGGCGCGCTACCACAAGATCATCATCATGACCGATGCAGACGTCGACGGTGCGCATATCCGCATTCTGCTGCTGACGTTCTTCTACAAGTACATGCGCCCGTTGATTGACGCCGGCTACGTGTACGTCGCTTGCCCGCCTATCTTTGGCATCAAGGTGCGCAACAAGATTCACTACGTGTATCCCAACGGCCGCCAGCCCGAAGACGAGATCCTGCGCGACACCATCCAGAGTCTGGGCCTGAATCCCGACGACAGCGACGAGGATGGCAAGGCCAAGGACGGCAAGATCACCAAGAAACGCAAGGGCTACACCGTCCAGCGCTACAAGGGCCTGGGCGAGATGGACCCCAAGCAGCTTGCCTCGACGACGATGGACCCCAAGACCCGCATCCTGCAGCGTGTGTCGATCGAGGACGCCGTGGTGGCGGACCGCGCCGTGCGCGAACTGATGGGTTCCGAGGTCGGCTATCGCCGTGAGTACATCGAGAAACACGCCCACGACGCACGATTCTTGGATGCCTAATCCCTGCGGCTTTCCCAGCCACCGCACCTTCGCCCTCAATCGTCGGTCGCGTACCCAAGTACGCTTCCCTCCTCTTTCGGGCGAATCTGCGGCACCTGGAAAAGCCGTCTCCGTGGTAGGGAACTAATGAACCACGCAAACCATGAGGAGGTAACGTGGCAGACGATATCAACAACAACGAGGGTGTGGACGAGGCCGGCGACGCCGGCATGCCCGATGATCTGAAGCGCCTGCTTGCCCGCGCTGAGCAGGGCGAGGACGGCGATCCGGATGCCTATAACCCCGATGCCGATGATGATGAGGAAGAGGAAGACGACGCCGAGCTCGAGGAGAGCTTTGGCGAAGTCGACCGTGGCGCCTCGGCGGGCGAGGATATCAACGGTGGTCAGCTCCAGATTTCGGAGTTCGGCCGCGAGATGAAGCAGTCGTTCATCGAGTACTCGATGTCGGTCATCACGGCGCGCGCCCTGCCGGACGTGCGCGATGGCTTAAAGCCGGTGCACCGTCGCATCCTGTACGCAATGAACGAGAGCGGCATCTACCCCAACCGTCCGCACAAGAAGTCGGCCTGGACGGTCGGCGAAGTTATCGGTAAGTACCATCCGCACGGCGACTTCGCGGTCTATGAAGCCATGGTCCGCCTGGCACAGTGGTTCTCCATGCGCACGCCGCTCATCGACGGTCACGGCAACTTCGGCAACATCGACGGCGACGGCGCCGCCGCCATGCGTTACACCGAGAGCCGCCTGGCAAAGCCCGCCATGGAGCTCCTGCGTGACCTACAGAAGGACACCGTCGACTGGCAGCCCAACTACGACGAGTCGCTCGCCGAGCCCGTGGCACTGCCTGCGCGCTTCCCCAACTTGCTGGTCAACGGCAGCCAGGGCATCGCCGTCGGCATGGCCACCAACATCGCCCCGCACAACCTCACCGAGGCGATCGAGGCCACCTGCTACCTGATCGACAATCCCGGCGCCACCGTCGACGAACTCATGCAGATTATGCCCGGTCCGGACTTCCCCACCGGCGCCATCATCATGGGCAGCGCCGGCATCAAACAGAGTTACGAGACCGGCCGCGGCTCCATCACCGTGCGTGCCAAGGCTCATGTGGAGTCCACCAAGACCGGCCGTAGCCGCCTGGTCTTTACCGAGATTCCCTATATGGTCAACAAGGGCACCCTGCAGGAGAAGATCGCCCAGCTCGTCAACGACAAGCGCATCGAGGGTATCTCGGATATGCGCGATGAGTCCAACCAGAAGGGTATCCGTCTGGTCATCGAACTCAAGAAGGGCGTCATCCCGCAGGTCGTACTCAACAACCTGTACAAGTACACCTCGTTGCAGACGACCTTTGGCGCCAACAACCTGGCGCTTGTCAACGGCGTTCCCAAATGCCTGAGCCTGCGCGAGATGCTGCAACACTACATCGACCACCAGGTTGACGTCGTCACCCGCCGCACCCGCTTTGACCTCAAGAAGGCCCAGGCGCGTGCCCATATCCTCGAGGGCTACCTGATGGCTCTCGACCATATCGACGAGGTTATCAGCATCATCCGCTCCTCTCAGACCGACTCCGAGGCCAGCAGCCGCCTGATCGAGCGCTTTGGCTTTACGCCCGAGCAGACTACGGCCATCCTCGAGATGAAGCTGCGCCGCCTGACCGGCCTGGAACGCGACAAGATTCAGGAAGAGCTGGACGGCCTGCGCCGCGCCATCGCCTACTACGAGGACCTGTTGGCGCACGAGGAGAAAATCCTGGGCGTCATTAAGGAAGAGATGCGCGAGATTTCCAAGAAGTTCGGCGACAAGCGCCGCACCGAGATCAGCCATGTCGAGAAGGACCTGGACGTCGAAGATCTGATTGCCGACGAGGACATGGTCGTGACCATCACCCACACCGGCTACGTCAAGCGCATCCCGGTGGCTGCCTACCGCGCGCAGAAGCGCGGCGGCAAGGGCGTGTCGGGCGTCAACCTCAAAGAGGACGACGTTATCGACGAGATGTTTATCGCGTCCACGCACGAGTACGTGCTGTTCTTCTCGAGCAAGGGTAAAGTCTATCGCCTGAAGGTGCACGAGCTGCCGGTTGGCACGCGCCAGGCGCGCGGCACCGCAATCGTCAACCTGCTGCCTTTCGAGGAGGGCGAGAAGATCGCGAGCGTCATCAGCTGCCGCGAGTTCCCCGCCGACGAGTATCTGATGTTTGCCACCAAGAGCGGCATGGTCAAGAAGACCGTGATGAGCGCCTACGACCGTAGCCGCCGCGACGGCCTGATCGCCATCAACCTGAGGGACGACGACGCACTGCTCGCCGTACGTCGCGTGCGCGAGGGCGACAAGATCATCATGGCAACCACCGCGGGCAAGGCGATTATGTTCCCCGAGGACCAGGTGCGCGCCACCGGTCGCGATACCAGCGGCGTCCGCGGTATTGGCATGAAGGAAGGCGTGAGCGTTCTTGGTATGGAGATTACCAACGGTAACGGCGACCTGTTCGTCATTACCGAGCGCGGCTACGGCAAACGCACGCCGGTTGCGGACTACCCGGAGCAGAACCGCGGCGGCCAGGGTGTCTACACCATCCAAATGACCGAGCGTAAGGGTAACCTCGCGGCCATGAAGACGGTGGGCCCGCAGCACGAGCTGTTCATCGTGACGGAAGGCGCGACGGTCATTCGCGTCAAGACCGATGAGATTAGCCAGACTGGCCGCGCTACCCAGGGCGTCAAGATGATGACCGTCGACGACAACGACCGCATCTGCGCCGTAGCCCGCATGACGGCCGCCAAGGAGAAGCCCGAAGGCGAAGCCACGGAAGACGGCTCTGCTCCCGAGGAAACCCCTGTCGACCTAGGCGACGGCAACGACATGCCAGAAGATCTCCTCGACGAGTAAGAGACCCTAGCTGGTAAAAAATATCAGACCCCATATATCGGCGGTCGGCGCACTGCGCGCCGACCGCTTTTTTGAAAATCTTTGAACCCCACGTCGGCCCCGGCTGCCCGGCGGCATGCGAAGTCGATCGCGAGTTCCGCACGAGCCGGAGAGCACTTAATGTGCTCTCCGTGCGAGCAGG